>JAJPXI010000228.1 GCA_021205585.1 Oscillospiraceae bacterium | reverse complement strand
TGCACTGAAGCAAGAAGCTTTTGAAAGTTTACACAAAACTATTGACACAATCCCTTTACGTCATATTCATTGGATTCTGCGGTTTATTCATAGAATTCTGCGCTTATCAGAGTTTTTCAGTAAGCCCTAACTATGGCAAGAGCAGATGGCAAAGGATTTTGTTGCAGAATAGGCACAAAAGCGCAGGAATACTGTTCGCCGCCGTCTCCCGGCCAGCATAGCTGTCCGGCCTACGCTGCAAATGTGCCCCCGGCACATTTGCTTGACGCTGCGGTTTCAAGCTTTTGTAACGCATTTCTGCGACAAAAGATTTTGTCAGATGCCGCAGACATAGTTTTTAGAGGTCCCCGCAATATTTTTTCTGGATTTTCGGGCACAATACTATGGCAGGAATATCTGCGGATGGAGGGATTTTTATGGAAAGCCAACACGTTCTGCGGGCCGTGGGCCTGGGGATGCTGGCCGGCGCGGCCGTGGGCATTATGGTCAGCCCCGGCCGGAAAGAGCTGAAAAAGGCCGCCGGCCAGGCCGCCCAGATGGTCGAGGAGAAGGCGGAGAGCATCTCCCAGGCCATGAAGTCATGATACTCTCTTCAGATTAAAATGGGGCATTTTAATCTGAACTTTTGAAGCGTCCAAGAGCCGCGCAAAAGCGCGGTTGACACTTCAAAAGGCGTCTCATACGAAATCTTACGCCGTTGCGACGGCTATTCAAACAAGCCATTTTTAAGGAAGGACTGATTAAATCGGCAAGAGCGGATGGCGAGAAATTTTGCGACAAAAGAAGGCGCAAAAGTGCAGGCATACTGTATGTATGTCAAACTTTTGCAACGCGCTTTTGGCGGAAAAGTTCCGCCAGCCGCCGCAGGCGCATTTAATCAGTGCTTCCTTAATGTCTTGTTTGAATCAGATTTCAGTATGAGCGGCGGGACAAGCCGCCCAAAAATCAACGCGGCCCGCACCTTTTTGGTGCGGGCCGCGCCAATTTCCTGTGTCGCATCAGCTTTTCTTATGGCAG
This sequence comes from Oscillospiraceae bacterium, assembly GCA_021205585.1. GTDB lineage: Bacteria > Bacillota > Clostridia > Oscillospirales > Oscillospiraceae > JAJPXI01. The sequence continues at coordinate 8,587 of JAJPXI010000228.1, read as the reverse complement.
CACCGCACAGAGCGGGCTGCGGCGCTTCACTGCGCCGGCTCCCCCCGAACCAGCCGGATGGCCCGGGGGAGGTTTTCGATTTCCGCTGTCTCGTGGTCGCCGCCGTACTCCCCGTCCAGGGTCCAGGGCAGGGGGGCCCTGCTCTCCAGGCGCAGGCGGGCGGTGTGCAGGCCGACGACCATGCCGTTGGCGGGCAGGTGCTGGTGCAGCAGGGACTGGATGATGCTGTTCAGCTCCGGCAGGGTGCGGGGGCGGCGCACCAGCAGCACCTCCAGCAGCCCGTCGTCCAGGCAGACCTGGCCGATGGGCAGCCCCTTGAAGCCCCCCACCGACACGGTGTTGCTGGCCATGCCGTAGATGAACTCCCCCTCCAGGCTGCCCCCGTCGTACCGGATGGTCAGATCGTAGGACTTGATGGCCCCCAGCTGGGAGATGCCCGCCAGCACATAGGCCAGGTGGCCGAAGGCGCTTTTTACCTCCTGGGGCGTGTCGTAGGACACGGAGGTGAAGGCCCCGAAGGCGGCCACATAGACAAAGTTCCTGCCGTTGAATATCCCCACGTCGCAGGGCAGGGCCGGGCCGGACGCCACCGTCTGGGCGGCCTCCTCCAGCCCCTTGGGGAGATGCAGATTACGGGCGAAGTCGTTGGTGGTGCCGGCGGGCAGGTATCCCAGGGCCGGGGGAGCCTCCAGCTCCAGCAGGCCGGCGACGGTCTCGCTCAGGGTGCCGTCCCCCCCGCAGCAGACGATTCGGTCATAGTTCTTCCCCAGGGCCACGGCGGCCCGGCGGGCGTCCCCCTTGTCCTGGGTGGGGTAGGCGGTGACCAGCCAGCCCCCTTTGGTCAGGGCATCCACCACCCCGGTCAGGTGCCCCCGGATGGCGCCCTTCCCCGCAGTGGGGTTAAAAATCAGCAGCAGTTTTTTCAAAGTTTCCATTGAGTTTTCTTTTTCCGCCCTCCTATTCCTCGTCCAGCTTCAGCACGGCCATAAAGGCCTCGGTGGGAATCTGCACCGTGCCCAGGGAGCGCATCTTCTTCTTGCCCTCCTTCTGCTTTTCCAGCAGCTTTTTCTTCCGAGTGATGTCCCCCCCGTAACACTTGGCCAGCACGTCCTTGCGCATGGCCTTCACGGTCTCCCGGGCGATGACCTTACCCCCGATGGCCGCCTGGATGGGCACCTCGAACAGCTGCCGGGGGATGTTCTCCTTCAGCTTTTCGCACAGGCGGCGGGCCCGCGGGTAGGCCTTGTCCCGGTGGGCGATGAAGGACAGGGCGTCCACCTGGTCGCCGTTGAGAAGCAGATCCACCTTCACCAGCTCGGAGGGCCGGTAGTCATCCAGCTCGTAGTCCAGGGAGGCGTAGCCCTTGGTGCGGGCCTTCAGGGTGTCGAAAAAGTCGTAGATAATCTCTCCGATGGGCATGGAGTAGGTCAGCTCGCACAGGGAGGTGTCCAGATACTGCATATCCTTGTAGACCCCCCGACGCTCCTGGCACAGGGGCATGATGTTCCCCACATAGTCCGGGGGCGTGACGATGGAGACGTTGGCGTAGGGCTCCTCGGCCAGGGCCACCGCCCCCGGCTCCGGGTAGTTGTGGGGATTGTCCACCAGCACGGTTGTGCCGTCGGTTTTGGTGATGCGGTAGATGACCGAGGGCAGGGTGGTGATTAAGTTCAGGTCAAACTCCCGCTCCAGCCGCTCCTGGATAATCTCCATGTGGAGCATCCCCAGAAAGCCGCAGCGAAAGCCGAAGCCCAGGGCCGCAGAGGACTCCGGCTCGAAGGACAGGGAGGCATCGTTCAGCTTGAGCTTCTCCAGCGCGTCCCGCAGGTCCGGGTATTTGGAGCCGTCCTCGGTGTAGATGCCGCAGTAGACCATAGGCCGGGCCGGGCGATAGCCGGGCAGGGGATCGCTGGCCGGGCGGTCGGCCTGGGTGATGGTATCGCCCACCTGGGTGTCGGTCACGGTTTTGATGGAGGCGGTCAGGTAGCCCACCTCCCCCGGCCCCAGCTCCTGGCAGGGCTGGAACCCCAGGGGCAGCAGATACCCGCACTCCAGCACCTCATAGGCGGCCTGGGAGGCCATAAACTCCACCTTCATCCCTTGCCGCAGGGTGCCCTGCCGGACACGGAAGTAGACCACCACCCCCCGGTAGGGGTCGTACTGGCTGTCAAAGACCAGGGCCTGGAGGGGGGCCTCCGGGTCGCCGGAGGGGGCGGGGATGTTCTGCACGATGTCCTCCAGCACCGCCTGGATGTTAAGCCCCAGCTTGGCGGAAATCTCCGGGGCGTCCTGGGCGGGCAGGCCGATGACCGTCTCGATCTCCTCTTTTACCCTGGCGGGGTCGGCGGCGGGCAGGTCGATTTTATTGATGACCGGGCGAATCTCCAAATCGTGCTCCAGGGCCAGGTAGGTGTTGGCCAGGGTCTGGGCCTCGATGCCCTGGGCGGCGTCCACAATCAGCACCGCCCCCTCGCAGGCGGCCAGGCTGCGGGAGACCTCGTAATTGAAGTCCACGTGGCCCGGCGTGTCGATGAGATTGAGCTGGTAGGTCTCTCCGTCGGCGCTTTTGTAGTCCAGGCGAACCGCCCGGGCTTTGATGGTGATGCCCCGCTCCCGCTCCAGATCCATGTTGTCCAGCAGCTGGTTCTCCATCTCCCGCTGGGACACGGCGTCGCACAGCTCGATGAGCCGGTCGGACAGGGTGGACTTTCCGTGGTCAATGTGGGCGATGATGGAAAAGTTTCGGATGTTCTCCTGTTTGCTCATTTCTTCCCCGCCTCCCTGTGGCACCGAACCTGCCGGTTGATCCGCTCCCCGGCGGCGTGGACGATCTGCAGCAGGGACTGGTACACGCCGGGGTACTCCCGGCTCAAAGCCTCGTGACTCATGTCCGGGAAGGTTCCCTTCTCCCGGGCGTGGGCGGCCAGGGCGTCCGCATAGTCCACCTCGCTGCACACCATGTCCGCCTCCGCTGCGCCGGCGGAAAACTGGGCGGCGGGCACCGAGAAGAAGTCCGCGCTGTGGACGCCGGGGGCCTGGTACAGGCGGCGGAACAGGCGGTAGAGCGCCGTGGACAGGTACTCCGAGGCCGCCCTGATGGCCTCCCGGCTGCCGCACTTGCCCAGCAGGTCGAAGAGCATACTGATGGAGTTGACCAGCAGCTTTTTGTTCAGCGTGGCCATCACCGAGCCCCGCAGGGTGGCATCCCGCTCGGCGCTGGCGTCGTACAGCGCGTCGGCGTCCACGATGCCAGTGCCGTCCCTGGACAGGGTACGGCCCAGGAGGAAATCTGCCGACACGTTGTAAAAATCGCAGGCCCGCACCACAAAGGCCAGTCCCGGCTCCCGGGTTCCGTTTTCGTAGTGAGACAGCAGGGCCTGGCTGATGCCCAGTTCCCCGGCCGCCCGGCGCTGGGAAATCCCCTTCTCCCGCCGCAGCAGGGCCAGAGTGCGGGGAAAATCGCTGTTCATGCAAAACACTCCCTATATAGAGCGGGCGCGCCCGCCGCCATGCGCGAAAAACGCGAGCCTTGAAGCGTCCGCTCTCAAGACCCACGGGCTGTTTCGGCGCCCGGATACAAGATTACATATAGTATACCCAACCCGCCGCCAAATGTAAAGCGGAATTTCTGCGGCGGGAAAAGCCGGCGGCCCCATCCTTGTGTGGACAGGGGCCGCCGCTTACGCCGGGCCTTTTCAGATTATAATCTGAACTTTTGAAGCGTCTCATACAATTCTCCACGCGCTTTGCGCTTTTTTGAGAATCAGTATCAGGCGGTGGTCAGCAGCTCTGCTGCATAGCGGTACAGATAGGAAACCGTCATTGCCCGGTTGCAGGTGGTACCGGGGCTGAAGGTGGTGGCGCCGGTGCCGAAGGTCACTTCGTTCTCCGCAGCCCACAGGATGGCGGTATAGGCGTAGTCGCTTTCGCTGACGTCGCCGAAGGGGTTGGCGGCGGACACGGTGGGTTCGCCGTTCACCGCGCATTCATAGCGGTACAGCATGGCGATGGCCTCCCGCCGGGTGATGATGCGGTTGGGGGTGAAGGTAGTGGCGCTGGTGCCGGCGGTGATGCCGTTTTCCGCGGCCCACAGTACGGCGCTGTAGTAGTAGTCGCCAGAGGACACATCGGTAAAGGTGACGCTATCAGTTGTGGCGGCGGTGTCCACCCCGACGGCGTAGGCCAGGCGGTACAGGAACGCGACGAACTGTGCGCGGGTGCAGCCAGCGGTGGGGCTGAACAGGGCGGTGCTGGTGCCGACGGTCACACCCAGGTCGTAAGCCCAGTAGACCGGGATGTAGTAATACTGGCTCTCATCCTGCGCGTCGTCAAACAGGAAGGTGGCGCCGGTTTTGGCGATGGCCTCGGTATAAGCCGCGCCGCAGGCGGTACAGATGTAGGTCATCACGCCCTCGGTGTACCGGGTGGCCTTCAGGGTCACGGCGCCGCTGTCCCAGGTGTGCTCGCCGGTGGCGGGGATGCTCTCGGTGTAACTGTCGCCGCAGGAGCAGGTGTAGGTCATCACGCCGTCCGTGCCGCAGGTAGCGGCGGTGGTCACCTCGGCGGTGTAGCTGTGGGTGTGGGTACTCCCGCTGCTGGTGGTATCATTGCTGCCGCCGTCCTCGGTGGTGTCGCCGTCCTCGGTGGTGTCACCGTCCTCAGTGGTGCCACTGTCCTCCGCAGCATCGCCATCCTCGCTGGCGGAGGCCAGACACTCGGCGATCCACGCGATGAAGCACTCGTCGCTGTCGGCCCCGGCCCGCTCGGCAGTGGTGTGGCCCTGGGCCCAGAGCATGGCGAAGTCCACAGACTCCACAGTACCGTCCTCGATATCCTCCAGCAAAGAGAGGTACAGGTTCATCTCCACCGTCAGGGAGGTGTCGCTCTGGGTGATTCCGGTATTGATGCGCCAGTAGGAGGCGGTTGTGGAGGTACCATAGCCGTCGTAGTCCTGGCAGAGATAGTACATGGGGTTGTACATATCCTGGCGGTACTGGGAACTGTACCCCAGCAGGCTGTCGGAGGTATAGCTGTCGTAGTCCTCCTGGTAGGCTTCCGCATAGGCCAGGATATCGGACTCAGACACGGAAGAGTCGGCCGCTGCGTATTCGGCGTAATTGTCCGCCAGCAGCCCGGCCATCACCGCGTCAAAGTGGGCCGAGGCGTTGGAGCCGTTGCCGAACACATAATTCTCTGCCTGCGTTCCGTCCAAATCGTCAAAGGCCCCCACGTCCTTGGATGCGGACTTGCTGCCGTAGAGGACAAAATCCTCTACACTGGTGATGGAGTACCAGTCGGTCTCCTCGTCATAGATAATCCACGCCTCGTCCGTGTCGTAATTTTCGTCCAGGGTCAGCAGGTACGCCTCCAGCGCGTCCTCGGAGGCCATCCGGGTAAAGCCGGAATCGCCCGGCCCCCCGGCCCCCGGCCCGTCGGTGGTGGAGGAGGAGGCGCTATAGGTGAAATTCCCGTCCTCATCGGTGTAGGCGTCGATAAAGTCGTTCAGAGAGTATTCGATCTGGTCAAGCAGATAATCATAATAGCTTCCGGAGGTGTAAATCCCCTCCCCCTCATCGGTCAGGGCCAGCAGATTTCCGTCCTCGTCCTCCAGGGTCAGGCTGTTGATGTACTCTGCGAAGGCCTCGGACATATCATCTGAGAGCAGGGAGGTCCAGGTGCTGTCCGCGCGGGTGCCGGTGGTGGAATACTGGCCCATCATCCACTCGTAGGCGGCGTCGGCGTAGTCCAGGCTGGTGATGGGACACCAGCACATAGACCCACAGACGGCGTCGCTGACAGTGCTGGTGTAGGTGCCGGTCTCCTCGTCATACTCAATCCCCGCCGCGCCGATGGCGTAGAGATAAGGGTAGTACAGCTCGCTGTCCCCCGAAGCGCCCACCACGGCGCTCTGGGCTCCACCGCCGCTGTGGCCGAAGGTGAAGATGCTGTCCGTGTCGCCGGGGAGAACCGAAGCGTTGGCCCGGTAATACCGGATGGCCGCCTTCAGGTCGGTCACGCCCCAGGGCGCGCCGCCGTTTGTGGTGTCCCGCCCCCGGCAGCCGGCATACAGGTAGATGATGCCCGCGTCCGTGTAGGTGGTCACGCCGGAGGAGAAGCCGGTGGGGGCGGCCTGGGCCGAGTAGCCCGCCGTGTTCACCGGGATGACGATGGGGGCGGTTTCGGCGGTGTAGCCGTTCACCTCGGCAGTCGTGAAGCTGACAAAGGTATAGGTGCCGTCCCCGTTGGAGGTCATATTCATATAGGCGGCGGGGACATAAATGCCAAAGGATTCATATGTGGTGTCATAGGGGTCGTCGCAGTAGACCACCCCGGTCTGATAGTAGACGTCCGCGCTGGAGTTGTACAGCCAGGCAGTGCTGTCAAAGCCCGCACTGGCGTCTGTACCGGTGTCGGTATTGCTGTCTGTGTCCGGTTCTGTGTTCGCATCTGTGTCGCTGTCTCCGCTGTTGTAATCACTGACGCCGGAGAAGCTGTTGACCTGCTGGCTCATGGTAAAGGTGACGGAAACCGTCCCGGCGGAAGCCGTCTCATCCCCCAACGCGGCCAGGGTGAATCCGATGCCATCGTTGGAATCGCCGCCGGAAAAGCCGCCGCTGCTGTCACCGGGGAAGCTGTCGCTCCCATCGGGGGTGGTGCCGTCCCCGTCGGGCATGCTGCTGTCTCCGTCAGGGATACTGCCGTCCCCGCCGGTGATGCCGCCCACCTCTGTGCCGGTGTAGCACTGCTGCTTGGCGTCGCTGGAGAAGCCGGTGACGGTGGAGGCGTCGTAGACGCCCGCCGTCTCCTCGCCGTACACATCGCCGCCCACATAGATGTAGTAGCTCTCCCCGATTGTCAGAGCCTCGCAGGAGACAATGGCCCCCTGGTACCACCGGGCGTTGTCCCCGACCACCTCGTCCTTGTCCGGGTCGTAGGCGAAGACCACAGTGCCGTCGGTGTCGGTGATGATGATGGCCTCGTCGGCGCTCTGGGAGGCGGAGAACTGGAGGTTGACGCAGACCTGCTCACTGTCGCTTGTGTCGTCGGCCTCGGTCCAGTCCATGGTGGAGCCCAGGGCCACCACCGTGCCGCCGTTGATGTAGGAGCCGCAGTCGGAGTCCAGGCCGGAGTCCGCCTGGGGGTTGGCCATGGAGATCACCGTGCCGCCGTTGATGACCAGGTAGCCGTTGGAATCGATGCCGTCCCCCTCGCTGCCCAGTCCGGCCAGAATGTGCAGGCTGCCGCCGTTGATTGCCACCACCGAGACGCCGTCCTCATTGACGTTGATGCCGTCGTCCTGGGAGTAGATATTCACGTTGCCGCCGTTGATGCTCAGGTGCAGCTCGGTGTCCAGGCCCTCATACCCGGCCACGATGTTCAGCACGCCGGTGCCCTCGTCCTCCCCCTCGATCTCCATGGTGACATAGGAGTAAAAGGCCCCGTCCTGCTTCCACTGTTTTTTTTGCAGCGCCACGCTCTGGCTGTCGGAGGAGGAGCTGCTTTTATAGGTGGTTTTCAAAATGCGGTAGACGTTTTCCCCGGTGAAGGTGTTCTCCGTGCCGTCGGCGATGACCACCCTGGCCCCGGCTTCGGAGGTGTCCACGGAGGACGACCAGGAGGCCTGATTCTCCCAGGTGTTGTCGCACTCGTAGACGCTGTAGAACACCAGGGCGGGGGCCACCGTGCAGGTGACGTCCACCCCGTTGAGGATAATCGTCACCTTGGCGTCCTCGTCGGTGAAGGTGTCGTCCGTATCCCCTAAATCGATCCAGATTTGGCCGTACCACTCCCCCTCGATGATGTAAGTGCCCGCCTGGGTGATGTGGAGAACGGCGTTTTGATATGCCTCCTCCCCCGAGTGCATCATGCTGGTGGGGAGGGTGCCGTTGTTGTAGGGCAGGGTGGAGAAGATGAAGTCCTCATAGCCCTCGGCGGTGTAGTAGTAGGCCCACTCCTGGTTCCCGTCGTAGTTGACCAGGACAAAGCTGTCCTCGTCCAGCTCCGGGTAGTAATAGACATCGTGGGCGATGTACACCGCCTCGTCCCCCGGCTCGGTGCCGGTGTAGTACTCGGCGGGGGAGTTCTTCACCTCGCCGTAGTCCGCGCTGGGGTCGGCGTGCCAGGTGTAGTCATACTCCGTCACCGTCTCCCCATCGTAAACGGCGGTGTGGGTGTAGGTGCCGTCGGCGTTCTCGGTGGAATTGAGGACGATGGTGTGGGTGTCCTCGCCGCTGGCGGCGTCGGTGCTGTCCGCCGCCGACACCGGCGGGGCCAGGGAGAGCAGCAGCCCCAGCACCGTTGCCACAGTGGCCAATTTCTTCGTCGTTTTTTTCATAACAACACATCCTTTCCGATTTTCATACGGATTCTTCATGAAAAGATTCGTCTTTTTGCGAAGAATATGGCTTGCGCCCGGACTGATTTTGAAGGCAGTGCCTTCAAAATCCCGTCTCATACAATTCTCACGCGCTGCGCGCTGAAAAAAACGCATTTGCGTTTTAAGGAAGCACTGATTCAATGCGCCTGCGGCGGCTGGCAATGATTTTGCACAAGAGCAACGCTGAAACCGTCACCTGGACAGCATAGC
>JAJPXI010000064.1 GCA_021205585.1 Oscillospiraceae bacterium | reverse complement strand
TCGCAAAATTTCTCGCCATCCGCTCTTGCCGATTGAATCAGTCCTTCCTTAAATTAAAACAAGCCATTTTTATGGCTTGTTTTAATCAGATTTCAGTATAATTTTTTGAATCCCGGCTTTTACACCAGTTCCAGGATGGCCATCTCTGCGGCGTCCCCCCGGCGGGGGCCGATGCGGACGATGCGGGTGTACCCGCCGGCCCGGGACTCATACTTGGGCCCCAGCTCGTCAAACAGCTTCTTGGCCACGTCCTCCTTGGTGATAAAGCCCAGGGCCTGCCGGTAGGCGGCCAGGTCGTTCTTCTTGGCCAGGGTAATCATCTTCTCCGCCACGGGGGCCACTTCCTTGGCCCGGCTGACGGTGGTTTTAATCTGGCCGTTTTCCAGCAGATAGGTCACCATCGCCCGCAGCATGGCCCGGCGCTGGTCGGTGGGTTTTCCCAGCTTGCGATTTACGGACATTGTCGTTCACTCCTTTTCACAGCGGCGTCTGCGGCCCTTGGCCGAACCCTCCGCGTTCTCTGCAGCGTATGGAATCAGCTCTCCTCGCCGGTCAGGGTCAGACCCATCATTTCCAGCTTGTGGATAACTTCCTCCAAACTCTTGCGGCCCAAATTGCGCACCTTCATCATCTCATCCTCGGACTTGGAGATTAAATCCTCAACCGTGTTGATGTTGGCCCTTTTCAGGCAGTTGAAGGAGCGCACCGATAGGTCCAATTCTTCAATGGTCATCTCCAGCACCTTGTCCTGATGGGCCTCGGACCGTTCCACTACAGTGGCGTGGGAGCCCATGGACTCGGACAGGTCGGTGAACAGCATGAAGTGATCCATCAGGATGCGAGCCCCCAGGCTGACCGCGTCCCGTGCGGTGATGGTGCCGTTGGTCCACACCTCCAGGGTCAGCCGGTCAAAATCGGTCAAGTCCCCCACGCGGGTGTTTTCCACGGTGTAGTTGACTTTTTTAATCGGGGTGTAGATGGAGTCCACGGGGATGATGCCGATGATGGCCTGGGACGGCTTGTTCCGGTCGGCGGGGACATAGCCCCGGCCATGGGCCAGGGTCAGCTCCATGTTCAGGCTGGCGTCGGGGCCCAGGGTGGCGATGTGGTGCTCCGGGTTGAGGATGTCCACCTCGCCGTCGGCCTTGATGTCCCCCGCCGTGACCTCCCCCTCGCCGGACATTTCGAGGCAAATCGTTTTCACGCCCTCGCTGTGCAGCTTGGCGATGATGCCCTTGACGTTCAGGACGATCTCCGTCACGTCCTCCTTCACGCCGGGGATGGTGGTAAACTCGTGCTGGACGCCGGCAATCTTGATGGAGGTCACCGCCGTGCCGGGCAGGGAGGACAGGAGGATGCGGCGCAGGGCGTTGCCCAGGGTGGTGCCGTAGCCCCGCTCCAGGGGCTCCACCACATACTTCCCGTAAGACCCGTCGTTGGGATTTTCCACACATTCGATGCGCGGCTTTTCAATTTCAACCATCTATGTGTTACCCTCCTTTTCGCGCGCCCGGAGCGCCGCGCCCCGGGCTGATTCGGGGAGGTTCCGGCCGGTTGAAGCCGGGTTCCCCAGCCGTCCCCTCCCGGCCGGACGCGCTCCGGCGGGCGGGAACATGGTTACCAGATTTCTGAGGGCTTCTGCCTTACTTGGAGTACAGCTCAACGATCAGATGCTCCTCGATAGGCATATCCACATCGGTGCGCACGGGCAGCCGGGTCACGGTGCCCTGAAGGGTGTTCTGGTTCCGCTCCATCCACTCGGGCAGCAGAACCCTGGGGGCGTCCTCCCCGGTCATGGCCTTGAAGCGGGCAGTGGAACGGCTGGCCTCCTTGACGGCGATGACGTCCCCGGCTTTCACCAGGTAGGAGGGGATGTTGACCTTTTTCCCATTGACGGTAAAGTGGCTGTGGCTGACCAGCTGGCGGGCCTCCCGGCGGGTCTTGGCAAAGCCCATGCGGAACACCACGTTGTCCAGGCGGCGCTCCACCAGCACCAGCAGGTTTTCGCCGGTTTTGCCGGGCATCCGGGCGGCCTTTTCATAGTACATATGAAACTGCTTTTCCAGAATCCCGTAGACGAACTTGACCTTCTGCTTTTCGGCCAGCTGCAAAGCGTACTCGCTCTTCTTCCCCCGGCGCTGGGGGCCGGGGTTGCGGTTGGATTCGCTTTTGCTCTTGCCGGTATAGCCCATCACGGCGGGGGAAATCCCCAGAGCGCGGCAGCGCTTAACGATGGGCTGCATATTTTTAGCCATATTGCGTTTTCCTCCTTTTCCTTACACCCGGCGGCGCTTGGGCGGACGGCAGCCGTTGTGGGGGATGGGGGTCACGTCCTTAATCAGCGTAACCTCCAGGCCCACGGCCTGCAGGGCCCGGATGGCGGCCTCCCGTCCCGAGCCGGGGCCCTTGACGTAGACCTCCACCGTTTTCAGCCCGTACTCCATGGCGGCCTTGGCGGCCGTCTCGGCGGCGGACTGGGCGGCAAAGGGGGTGGATTTCCGGGAGCCCCGGAAGCCCAGGCCGCCGGAGGAGGCCCAGGACAGGGCATTGCCCCCCATGTCGGTGACGGTGACCATGGTGTTGTTGAAGGAGGAGCGGATATGCACCTGGCCTCTCTCCACGTTTTTGCGCTCGCGGCGCTTGCGGGTTACTTTTTTCCCTTTCGGTGCAGCCATTGCAATTTCCCTCCTTACTTCTTCTTATTGGCCACGGTGCGCTTGGGCCCCTTGCGAGTGCGGGCGTTGGTCTTGGACCGCTGGCCCCGGACGGGCAGCCCCTTGCGGTGGCGGGTGCCCCGGTAGCAGCCGATTTCCGTCAGGCGCTTGATGTCCAGCGCCACGTCCCGGCGCAGGTCGCCCTCCACCGTGTAGCTTGCGCCGATAATCTGGCGCAGCCTGGCCTCGTCCTCATCGGTCAAATCCTTGACCCGGGTGTCGGGGTTGATTCCGGCCTCCGCCAGGATTTTGTTGGCGCTGGAGCGCCCGATGCCGTAAATATAGGTCAGTCCAATTTCGACCCGCTTGTTCTTTGGCAGGTCAATGCCGGCGATTCTTGCCATATTTTCCTTGCCCCTCCTTTAACCTTGTCTCTGCTTGTGCTTGGGGTTTTCGCAGATAACCATAACCTTGCCCTTGCGTTTAATGACCTTGCATTTTTCGCACATGGGCTTGACAGACGGTCTGACTTTCATGAAACTACCTCCTGTTAGCCGCGGGGCTAACCCCTCATTTGCTTCTCCATGTGATCCGGCCCCTGGTCAGATCATAGGGAGACATTTGAATTGTGACCTTGTCGCCGGGCAGGATGCGGATAAAGTTCATCCGCAGCTTGCCGGAGATGTGGGCCAGAATAATGTGTCCATTTCCAATGTCCACATGGAACGTGGTGTTTGGCAGGGCCTCTGTGACGACGCCCTCCAGCTCGATCATATCATCCTTTGCCAACGGTGTCAGTCCCCCCTTGATGTTGCTCACATTCCCACTGGAACGCGGCCAGCGCTCCTCGCAGCTCCTGATTGCCCACGCTCTCCCCCGCCCGTAGGCGGAGGAAGACCGGGTGCTCAGATCTTCCCGCCGGGCGCACATGGGCGCGGCGCTTGCGCTTGGGCGTTTCGAGCTTTCGCTGCCTGCCGTTGGCCAGCAGCAGGAAGCCCTCTCCGGCCTCCAAAACGCAGAACAGCCGTCCCCTGTCGTGCCCGGCCAGGGAATAAACCAGGTCCCCTCGTTCTAAATCCATGGCGAGCTTTCCTGGCAGCGGGTCAAAATTTCAGGCTCGCCGTCCGTAATCAAAATGCTGTTTTCAAAGTGAGCCGCCAGGGAGCCGTCGGCGGTTTTCACCGTCCAGCCGTCCTTCAGAACCTTGATGTGCCAGTCCCCGGCGTTTACCATGGGCTCCACGGCCAGGGTCATCCCCGCCTCCAGGCGGGCGCCGTGGCCGGGGCGGCCATAGTTGGGCACCTCCGGCGGCTCGTGGAGCTGGTGGCCCACGCCGTGGCCCACATAGTCCCGCACGATGGAAAAGCCGTTGGCCTCTACATATTCCTGCACGCCGTGGGAGATGTCGGACACCCGGTTCCCTGCCCTGGCGTTTCGGATTCCTTCAAAGAAGCTCTGGCGGGTCACCTGAATCAGCCGCAGAGCCTCCGGATCCACCTGGCCGCAGGGGAAGGTGGCGGCGCAGTCCCCGTGGAAGCCGTCGATGAGGGCCCCCACGTCCACGCTGACAATGTCCCCCTCCTGGAGTACCCGGGAACCGGGGATGCCGTGGATGACCTCGTCGTTGACCGAGATGCAGGCCGAAGCGGGGTACCCGGCGTAGTGCAGAAAGGAGGGTGTGCCGCCCTGCTTCTGGATGAATTTCTGCACCGCCCGGTCGATCTCCAGGGTGGTGATCCCCGGCTCGACCATCCGGCCGGCCAGCGCCCTGGCCTGGGCGGTGACCTGTCCGGCCCGGCGCATACGTTCCACTTCTCGGGGGGATTTTACAGAAATCATTTCCATGCGTTATATCCCCAGGGCGGCAAACACCACTTTGGTCGTCTCCTCGATGGTGTCCTGATTGTCCGCCGGCTTCAAAATGCCCCGCCGGGCGTAAAAGTCCTTCAGCGGCTCAGTCTGCTCGTGGTAGACTTTCAGGCGGCTGAGCACGGTTTCCGGCTTGTCGTCCCCGCGCTGGAGCAGTTGCGCGCCGCACTTGTCGCACCTGCCCTGCTCTTTGGGCGGGGCGGAGGCGATATGGTAGGTGGCTCCGCAGTCCGGGCAGGAGCGCCGCCCCGACATCCGCTCTACGATGGTCTCATCGGAAATTTCCAGGGACAGCACCGCGTCAAAGGAGATGCCCGCATCCTCCAGGGCCTGGGCCTGGGCGATGGTGCGGGGCACCCCGTCCAGGATGTAGCCTCCGGCGCAGTCCGGCTGGGCCAGGCGCTCCTGGACGATGCCGATGATGACCTCGTCGGGAACCAGCCCTCCCGCGTCCATAAACGCCTTGGCCCGCAGCCCCACGGGGGTGCCGTTCTGCACGGCGGCGCGGAGCATATTGCCGGTGGAGATGGTGGGGATATTCAATCGTTTGCTGATAAACTCGGCCTGAGTGCCTTTTCCGGCGCCGGGGGCGCCCAATAAAATCAGCTTCATTTCACGCCCCCGTCAGTCCAGAAAGCCCTTGTAGTGGCGCATGAGCATCTGGGCCTCCAGCTGTTTCACCGTTTCCAGGGCCACGCCCACCACGATGATGACCGAGGTGCCGCCGATGGAGAATTTGCTAATCCCCAGGGCGCTGGTGACCGCGATGGGCAGGATGGCCACGACCGCCAGGTAGATGGCGCCGAACATGGTGATCTTATTGAGCACCTTGGTGATGAAGTCGGCTGTGGGCTTGCCGGGGCGGAAGCCGGGGACGAAGCCGCCGTTCTTCTTCAGGTTGTTGGACACCTCGATGGGGTTGAACTGGATGGTGGCGTAGAAATAGCTGAAGCCCAAAATCAGCAGGAAGTAGATGACGCAGTAGATGGCCCCGGTGGAGTCGAACACCCGCATCAGCCAGCCGGCGAAGCCGCTGCTGTCGGTGTCCCAGCCGGCGAACATCCCGATGGTGGCCGGGATGGAGGCGATGGACTGGGCGAAGATAATGGGCAGCACGCCGGACATATTGACCTTCATGGGGATATGGCTGGACTGGCCGCCGTACATCTTCCGGCCCACCACCCGCTTGGCGTACTGCACGGGGATGCGCCGCTCCGCGTCGGACACGAAGACGATGAGCATAATCAGGGCGAAAATGCCGATGATAATCAGCACGATGGCCCAGATGGGGATGGCGCTGTAGTTGCCCAGGGCGTCCTCCCCCAGCACGGAGGCCCTGCCGCCGTACCACAGGGTCTGGATCATGGAGGGGACGCGGGAGACAATGCCGGCAAACAGGATAATGGAAATGCCGTTGCCCACGCCAAACTCGGTAATCTGCTCCCCCAGCCACATTAGGAAGGCGGAGCCGGCGGTGAAGGAGGCGATGATGACGATAGCCGCCCAGACACCGTAGCCGTCGGGCACGGTAATCAGCCCGTAACTCTTAATCAAGGTGTAGTAGCCAAAGCTCTGGAGCAGGGCGATGGCCACGGTGGTGTACCGGGTGATGGAGGCGATTTTCTTGCGCCCTTCCTCGCCGCCCTCCTTGGCCAGCCGCTCCAGGGCCGGGATGGCCACCGTCAGCAGCTGGATGATGATGGAGCTGTTGATATAGGGCTGGATGGACAGGGCAAAAACGGTGGCCTGGGCGAAAGCATCGCCGCTCATGACGTTAATCAGGCCGAAAATCGTGCCGGAAGCCGCTGCCAGCTGGCTTTGCAGGGCATCCCCGTTGATAAAGGGCACGGGGATGGCGGAGCCCAGGCGGAAAATCAACAGGGCGAAGATGACGAAAATCATCTTCCGCCGCAGCTCTGGAATCTTCCAGGCGTTGCGCACGGTCTGTATCACTTAGACCACCTCAGCCTTCCCACCTGCCTTTTCGATCTTTTCCTTCGCGGAGGCGGAGAACGCGGTGGCACGGACGGTCAGTTTTTTTGTCAACTCCCCGTTGCCCAGGATTTTCACGCCGTACTCGCATTTGGAGAGGATTCCCTTCTCCAGCAGATCGCAGACATTGACGGTCGCGCCGTCCTCAAAACGGTTTAACGCGGCCACGTTGATAGCCTCCAGGGGTTTCGCGAAAATATTGTGGAACCCGCGCTTGGGCAGGCGCCGGGCCAGAGGCATCTGGCCGCCCTCGAAGCCCACGCGCACGCCGCCGCCGGAGCGGGCCCACTGGCCCTTCTGCCCCCGGCCCGCGGTTTTCCCGTTGCCGGAGCCGTTGCCCCGGCCCTTGCGGTAGGCCTTGGGGTTGGAGCCGGGAGCGGGAGAGAGTTCATGCAGATTCATGTTGCGCACCTCCTCACTGCTGCTCGCTCACTTGGAGCAGGTAACCGATTTGGGCGATCTTGCCACGGGTGGCAGCGTTGTCAGGCTGCACGGTGGTGTCGCCGATTTTGCGCAGGCCCAGGGCCTCGGCGGTCGCCTTATGCTTGGCGAGCCGGCCGTTCAGGCTCTTGACCAGCTTGATGTTCAAATTCGCCATGATGCGGCCCTCCTTACCCTAAAATTTCTTCCACGCTCTTGCCGCGGGCCCGGGCCACCGCCTCGGGGCTCTTCAGGTTCTTCAGGCCCTCGAAGGTGGCGGAAACCATGTTCTGCGGGTTGTGGGAGCGCAGGCATTTCGCCCGGATGTCCTGGATGCCCACGGCCTCCATCACGGCCCGGACGGGGCCGCCGGCGATGATACCGGTGCCGGGGGCGGCGGGCTTGAGCAGGACGCGGCCCGCGCCGAACTCGCCGATGATCTCATGGGGAATGGTGGTGTTGGAGCGGCTGACGTGGATCATATTCTTCTTGGCGTCCTCGATGCCCTTGCGGATGGCCTCGGGAACCTCGGCGGCCTTGCCGGTGCCGAAGCCCACGTTGCCCTTCTCGTCGCCCACCACCATCAGGGCGGCGAATTTCATCACCCGGCCGCCCTTAACGGTTTTGGACACCCGGTTCAGGGCCACCAGCTTCTCCACATACTCGCTCTGCTCTTTTTCAACTCTTGCCATTGCTTTTCCTCCTCCCTATCAGAACTGCAGGCCGCCCTCGCGGGCGCCCTCGGCCAGGGCCTGCACCCGGCCGTGGTAGACGTAGCCGCCCCGGTCGAATACGACGGTTTCGATTCCCTTGGCCTTGGCCCGCTCGGCCACCAGCCGGCCCACCTGGCGGGCGGCGTCGGTCTTGGTGCCCTGGCGCTCGAAGCCCTTTTCCAGGGAGGAAGCGGAAACCAGGGTCACGCCGGCCACATCGTCGATGACCTGGGCGTAGATGTTGGTCTCGCTGCGGAATACGTTCAGACGGGGACGCTCGGGCGTGCCGGAAATCTTGCCGCGCACGCGCTTGTGGCGCTTTAAGCGCTGGGCGTTGGTATCAGGTCTTTGAATCATAGTGGCACACCTCCTTATTTCTTGCCGCCGGTCTTGCCCACCTTGCGGCGGATGACCTCGTCGGCATATTTGATGCCCTTGCCCTTGTAAGGCTCAGGCGGCCTTTTCTCTCTCACTTCGGCGGCGAACTGGCCCACCTGCTGCTTGTCGCAGCCCCGGATAACGATGTGGTTGGCGTCGGGCACCTCGATGGTGATGCCCTCCACTTCCTCCACAAACACCTGATGGGAAAAGCCCAGGTTCATCACCAGCTTGTTGCCCTCCTTGGCCGCGCGGTAGCCCACGCCGTTGACCTCCAGGGTCTTGGCAAAGCCCTCGGTCACGCCCACCACCATATTGTGCAGCAGGGTGCGGGTCAGGCCGTGGAGGGAGCGGTTCTCCTTCAGGTCGTCGGGCCGGGTCACATGGAGGACATTTCCCTCCCGGGTGATGGTCATGGCCGGGTGCAGCTGCTGTGTCAGCGTACCCTTGGGGCCGGTTACCGTCACCAGGTTCCCTTCTTCAATTTTTACGTCTACGCCGGCAGGGAGTTCAATCGGCGCTCTTCCGATTCTTGACATTCTCTCTCCTCCTTACCAGACAAAGGCCAGGACTTCGCCGCCGACATGGGCCTGGCGGGCCTTCTTGTCGGTCATGATGCCCTTGGACGTGGACACGATGGCGATCCCCAGTCCCTTGAGCACATAGGGCAGCTCATCGGCCCCGGCGTACACCCGCAGGCCGGGCTTGGAAACCCGGCGCAGGCCGGAGATGACCTTCTCCTTGCCGGGCTGGAGATATTTTAAGGAAATACGGATGATGCCCTGGGTTCCGTCGTCAATCAGCTGGAAGCTCTTGATATAGCCCTCCTCCAGCAGAATCTGCGCGATGGCCTTTTTCATGTTGGACGCGGGCACGTCCACGCTGTCATGCCTGGCGCTGTTCGCGTTGCGGATGCGGGTGAGCATATCCGCAATGGGGTCTGTAATCTGCATATGTGTTTACCTCCTGTTTTGGATTACCGGCCTGGGCCGGTAGGGGCGGAAAGGTATCGAAGGCAGGTACTCTCCGACCTGTTGTCCGCCCTGCGGGGATTTTCATACTCCGGCGGCTTCACGGCAAAGGCCCGTACTCCAAACAGGCGGGGCGGCTGACGCCGCGCGCCGCGATTTGGAACTTACGGGTCTTTTCCCGTCCTTTACCAGGACGC
The DNA here is from genome assembly GCA_021205585.1 of Oscillospiraceae bacterium. GTDB lineage: Bacteria > Bacillota > Clostridia > Oscillospirales > Oscillospiraceae > JAJPXI01. The sequence continues at coordinate 827 of JAJPXI010000064.1, read as the reverse complement.
TTTCTTCACGCCGGGGATCTGGCCCTTATAGGCCAGCTCGCGGAAGCAGATGCGGCAGATGCCGTAGTTGCGCAGGTAGGCGTGGGGCCGGCCGCAGATCTTGCAGCGGTTGTAGCGGCGGCTGGAGAACTTGGGCTCCGCCTGCTGCTTCAGGATCATAGACTTTTTCGCCATTTCGTTCTCCTCCTTTACCGGGCGAAGGGCGCGCCGATCAACGTCAGCAGCTCGCGGGATTCCTCGTCGGTCTGGGCGGTGGTGCAGATGACCACGTCCATGCCGCGGATCTTGTCAATCTTGTCATACTCGATCTCCGGGAAAATCAGCTGCTCCCGGATGCCCAGGGCGTAGTTGCCCCGGCCGTCGAAGGCGTTGGGGTTGATGCCCCGGAAGTCCCGGACGCGGGGCAGGGCCACGTTAAACAGTCGATCCAGAAACTCCCACATCTTGTCCTGGCGCAGGGTCACTTTCGCGCCGATGGGCATTCCCTCGCGGAGTTTGAAGTTGGCCACGGACTTCTTGGCCTTGGTAATCACAGGCTTCTGACCGGTGATGGCGGACAGGTCGCTCACCACGGACTCCAGCACCTTGGCATTGTCCCTGGCCTCGCCGCAGCCGCAGTTGACCACGATTTTCTCAATCCGGGGAATCTGCATAACGGACTTATAGCCGAACTTCTGCATGAGAGCAGGGGCGACCTCGTCCTGGTACTTCTTTTTCAAATTGGGTACAGACATCGGTTCCTCCTCCTCACTCAGATTTCAGCGCCGCATTTTTTGCACACGCGGATCTTTTTGCCGTCGGCCAGAACCTTGTGGGCGGGGCGGGTG
>JAJPXI010000239.1 GCA_021205585.1 Oscillospiraceae bacterium | reverse complement strand
TTGGCGGAAAAGTTCCGCCAGCCGCCGCAGACGCATTTAATCAGTGCTTCCTTAGGCAACACCGCACAGAGCGGCAAGAGTGAATTGCGAGTCAAATTTCCGTCAGAACAAGGCGCAAAAGTGCAGGATCAGGAGCGCCGTAAGGCGCGGGCATACCCCTTGAGGGTAATACTGTTCGCCGCCGTCTCCCGGCCAGCATAGCTGTCCAGGTGACGGTTTCAGCGTTGCTCTTGTGCAAAATCATTGCCAGCCGTCGCAGACGTATTGAATCAGTGCTTCCTTATATTAAAAAATGTTAAAAAACAAAGAAACCCCTACAAAAAAATTATATCATTTACTCAGTGAAGCGGCAAACTCGGGTAAACAATCATCAAAAAAATTTGTAATAGACAGGGGATTGTGTTATAATAGAATAATGAAGAAATCTCCCTCCTCTCTGGAGGACGGGAAAAGGAGAGACGCTATGAACTCTGCCGCCGCAGTTTGGGCTAAAGTCCTGACGCTGCTGGAAAAGGATATGACATCCACCACCATAAAAACCTGGTTTGCTGACGTCCGGGCCGTTTTGATGGAGGAGCGCCGGTTTATTTTATGCTGTCCCGACCCCCTGAACCGCAGCGTTATCTGCCAGCGCTATCTGGGGGCGGTGCAGGCGGCCCTGAAGGAGCTGCTGTCAGCGGACTTCGAGGTGGTGGTGGTGGGGGAGGACGAGGTCTCCCTCTACCTGACACCGCCGGAGGAGCGCAGCTGGATTCCCGGCGGCACCGATTACACCTTTGAAAACTTCGTCGTCGGCTCCTCCAACAAGTTCGCTCACGCCGCCGCCCTCCAGGTGGCCGAGGCCCCCGGCAAGAGCTACAATCCACTGTTTCTTTACGGGGAGTCCGGCCTGGGCAAGACCCACCTGCTCTACGCCATCGCCCACACCGTCCGCCAGCGCCAACCCAACAGCCGGGTGGTCTACATCAAGGGGGACACATTCACCAACGAGCTGATTGCCGCCATCCGGGAGGGCAAAAACCAGCAGTTCCGGGAGAAATACCGAAGGGTCGACGTGTTTTTGATGGATGACGTGCAGTTCATCGCCGGCCGGGATTCCACCCAGGAGGAGATGTTCCACACCTTCAACACTTTATATGAAGACAGAAAGCAGATCGTCTTTACCTCCGACCGGCCGCCCAAGGAGATGACCCGGCTGGAGGATCGGCTGAAAACCCGCTTTGAATGGGGCCTGCTGGTGGACATCCAGCCCCCGGACTATGAGACCCGCATGGCCATTATCAAAAACAAGGCCCTGCGCATGGGGGTGGTGCTGCCGGAGGCTGTGCTGCAATACATCGCGGAGAACATCACCTCCAACATCCGCCAGATTGAGGGCACCATCAACAAAATCATGGCCCTTCAGGCCATGAGCGGCGAGGAAATCGACACCGCCACGGTGGTCCGGGCCGTGCGGGATATGTACCGGGAGAAAAGCGACTTTGTCCCCTCCTCCGACCTGATTATCCAGGAGGTCTGCAAGTTTTACACCGTGGAGGAGGCCGCCCTGCGGGGCAAAAGCCGGGTGAAAAATACCACCGTGGCCCGTCAGGTGGCCATGTATCTCATCCGCAACATGACCAATATGTCCCTGACTGAAATTGGCCGCCTGTTTGACAACCGGGATCACACCACCGCCCTCCACGCCATCAACATGATTGAAAAGCGCATGAAGGACGACTCCTCCCTGACCGAGATTGTCAAGGACATCAAGGCCAACATTAACGCCCATCTTGAATAGACTTTCCACAGATGATTGTGGAAATGTGAACATCCTGATTTTTCCAGAAAAATGAACTGTGGAAAACCCCTGAATTTGTCCACAGGGACTGTGGACAAAAAAACACTGCGGGTTCCAGCCCGGAACGGAGCTTTTCCACATAGGGGCGCGCACTACTAAAACGACTAAATTTATATCCTCTCCTCCCTGTCCTGAAAGGAAGCGATTTTTATGAAATTTACCTGCGAAAAAGCCCTGCTTCAGGGGGCCGTCGGCACTGTGCTCCGGGCGGTCTCCCCAAAAAGCTCCATTCCCACCCTGGAGGGCATCCTGCTGGACGCCGGGGAGGGACTGCAGCTGACGGGGTACAATTTGCAGACGGGCATCTCCACCAGCCTCCCCGCCGCCGTCCAGGAGCCGGGCCGCCTGGTGCTGTCCGCCAGGCTGTTCAGTGAAATCATCCGCAAATTTCCAGACGATATGGTCAGCTTTTCCTCCGACGGCTTCATGGTTCACCTGAAATGCGGCATGGCGGAGTTCAACATCATGGGCATCGACCCGGAGGAGTTCCCGGAGCTGCCTTCGGTGGAGCAGGGGGAGGGCTTCAACATCATGCAGAAGAGCCTGAAGGCCATGCTGGCCCAGACCCTGTTCTCCGTCTCCAGCGACGAGACCCGGCCCATCCACACCGGCGCGCTGTTTGAGGTGGGAGAGCAGAAACTGACGGTGGTGGCCATCGACGGGTTCCGCCTGGCCCTGCGGCGGGAAGATCTGCAGCGGCGGACGGCGTTTCAGGACTTTTCTTTCGTCGTCCCCGGGGCGGCCCTGGTGGAGGTGGAGCGTATCTGCGGCGACACCGAGGAGTTGGTCACCGTCACCTGCGGGGAGCGGCACGTCCTGTTCCAGATTGGGGATACCTTTTTGATTTCCCGCCGGCTGGAGGGGGAGTTTTTGGACTACCGCTCGGCCATCCCGGGCAGCCACAGCGTTGAAATCATCGCGCAGAATAAGGAGCTGCTGACCGCCATCGATCGGGTTTCCCTGATGATTAACGAGCAGAATAAAAGCCCCCTGCGCTGCCTGTTTGAGGAAGGGGAGCTGCGCCTGTCCACCCGCACCGCCATCGGGGACGCCAACGACCGCTGCCCCGTCCAGGGGGACGGAAAGGGCCTTGAAATCGGCTTTAACAACACCTACCTGATGGATGCTCTGCGGTACGCCCCCGCCCAGCAGGTGCGCCTGGAGATGACCACCGGCGTGTCCCCCTGCGTAATTCTGCCACTGGAGGGGGAGCCGGACAATTTTCTGTACATGGTGCTCCCCGTGCGCCTGAAGGCGGGAGTCTGAGATGCAGCGCCTTGAGATTTCCATCCACACGGAGTTTATCAAGCTGGACGCCCTGCTGAAGCTTGCCGGGGTGTGCGACACCGGCGGTATGGCCAAGCAGGCCGTGCAGCAGGGGGACGTGAAAGTCAACGGCCAGGTGTGTACCATGCGGGGGAAAAAAATATGCCCCGGCGACGAGGTAGAGGTGGGAGGCCAGGTTCTCCTGAAGGTGATATGCAGCTGAAGGCCATCGAGCTGGATTTTTTCCGCAATTACCCCCATCTGGACGCGGCCTTTTCCCCCTCGGTCAACGTCATCTGTGGGGAAAACGCCCAGGGAAAGACCAATCTGCTGGAGGCCGTGGCCTACCTCTCCAGCGCCCGCTCCCACCGGGCCAGGTACGACCGGGAGCTGATCCAGTTTGGAGTGGACAACGCCTTTTTGAAAGGGGAGATATTCTCCCGCAGCCGGGACTTTACCCTGGAGATGCGTCTGCACCGGGGTTCCCGGCGGCAGATGTTTTCCAACGGGGTGGGGCTGAAAAGTGCCGGGGAACTGTCCGGCATTTTGAACACCGTGCTGTTCTGCCCGGAGGACTTGAACCTGATTCGCGAGGGGGCCGCCGCCCGGCGGCGGTTTTTAGACGATATTATTTGCCAGATGCGGCCCAAATACGCCGCCGCCCTGGGGGAGTATAAACGGCTGTACGAGCACAAGACTCGCATTCTCCGGGACTGGGAGGAAAACCCCTCCCTGCTGGAAACCCTGGACGACTTCAACCTGCGCATGGCCCAGACCGGGAGCATTCTCATCCACTACCGGGCCCACTTCATCCGCCGGCTCTGCCAGGAGGCCCCGGCCATTCATAAGAGCTTTTCCGGAGGCCGGGAGGAGCTGGGGCTTGCCTATGAGACGGTGAAAACCGTGACCGACCCCCAGGCTTCGCCCAGGCAGCTGCTGCCCCAGCTTCTGGAGCACCAGGAGAGCCATAGGCAGGCGGAACTGGACGCCCGCCAGTGCCTGTCCGGGCCCCACAAGGATGAGCTGGCCGTGCTGGTCAACGGCGCGCCGGCCAAGCAGTTCGCCTCCCAGGGTCAGACCCGCACCGCCGTGTTGTCCCTGAAGCTGGCCTGCCGGGAGATTTTGTACCAGGACAGCGGGGAGTACCCGGTGCTGCTGCTGGACGACGTGCTGTCAGAACTGGACCCCCGGCGGCAGGAGTTTGTGCTGCACCGCATCGACCAGGGCCAGGTATTCATCACCTGCTGCGAGGACGACCGGCTCAGCGGTCTGCCCGACGGGGCGGCCTTCCGCCTCCGGGAGGGGCGGCTGGTTTCATTGTAAAGGAGAAGCTATGTATCTGCACCTGGGCCAGTCCGTGGCCGTCCCGGAGGGGGAAATCGTCGGTATTTTTGACTTGGACAACACCACCGGCTCCAAACGCACCCGGGAATTTCTCAGCCGGGCGGAGCGGGAGGGCCGGGTGGCCAGCGTGGGAGAGGACTTGCCAAAGTCCTTTATTCTCTGTCAGGGAAAGAAGGGGACGGCAGTTTACCTGTCTCAGTTGTCTCCTGCCACCCTGAAAGGCCGGGCCGGTTTGTTATATTAAATAGAAAAATAACTACTTGTATTCATATAGGAGGAAAAGTATGTCAGACGAATTGGAAATGAAGTCAACATTTGTAGAGCATGAATACGGCGCGTCGGAGATCCAGGTGCTGGAGGGGCTGGAGGCCGTGCATAAGCGGCCGGGTATGTACATCGGTTCCACCTCCTCCTCCGGTCTGCACCACCTGGTGTATGAAATTGTGGACAACTCCATCGACGAGGCCCTGGCCGGGTATTGTACCAACATTCAGGTCACCATCGGCCAGGGGGACATCATCACCGTGGAGGACGACGGCCGGGGCATCCCCGTGGACATCCAGCAGCAGACCGGCAAGCCCGCCTTGGAGGTGGTGTTCACCATCCTCCATGCCGGGGGCAAATTCGGCGGCGGGGGCTACAAGGTCTCCGGCGGCCTGCACGGGGTGGGGGCCAGCGTGGTCAACGCCCTGAGCGAGTGGCTGATTGCGGAGGTCTATAAGGACGGGCAGATCTATCAGATGAAGTTTTCCCGCGGCCATGTGACCCAACCCATGACGGTGGTGGGCCAGACCGGGCGCCACGGCACAAAGGTCATCTTCAAACCCGACCCGGAGATGTTCGAGGACACGGTGTACGACTACGAAACCCTTCACACCCGGATGCGGGAGGAGGCCTTCCTGAACGCAGGGCTGAACATCACCATCTCCGATCAGCGCCAGGGGCAGGAGCAGTCTGAGAGCATGTGCTACGCCGGGGGCATCCGGGAATTTGTCAGCTATATCAACGAAAATAAAACCCCCATCCACGACCAGGTGGTCTATATGGCAGGGGAGCGGCAGGACGCGGTGGCGGAGATCGCCATGCAATACAGCGACAGCTACAATGAGATCATGGTCTCTTTTGCCAACAATGTCCACACCCCGGAAGGGGGGATGCACGAGGAGGGATTCCGCCGGGCTCTGACCTCCACATTGAACGCCTACGGGCAGAAAACGGGAATTTTGAAAAATGAGGAAAAGGTCTCCGGCGAGGACTGCCGGGAAGGCCTGACCTGCGTTATCTCCGTCAAGCTGACCGACGCCCAGTTTGAGGGCCAGACCAAGGCCAAGCTGGGCAACAGCGAGATGCGTACCCTGGTCAACGCCGTGGTGTCGGAAAAACTGGCCCTGTTTTTAGAGGAGAACCCCAAGGCGGGCAAGGCCATTCTGGAAAAGGCCCTGACCGCCTCCCGGGCCAGGGAGGCCGCCCGGAAGGCCAGAGAGTCTGTGCGGCGAAAAACCGGGCTGGAGTCCGGCCAGATGCCCGACAAGCTCCAGGACTGCAACGAGCGGGATCCCTCCCTGTGCGAAATCTACATCGTAGAGGGCGACTCCGCCGCCGGCTCCGCCATCCAGGGCCGGGACTCCCGGTTCCAGGCCATTTTGTCCATGTGGGGAAAAATGCTCAACGTGGAAAAGGCCCGGGCGGACAAAATTTACGGCAACGACAAACTCTATCCCATGATTGTCGCCCTGGGGGCGGGCATCGGGGAGGAGTTCAACATCGACAAGCTGCGCTACCACAAGATTATCATCATGGCCGACGCCGACGTGGACGGCGCCCACATCCGCACCCTGCTTCTGACCTTCTTTTTCCGCTATATGCGTCCGCTGATTGAGCACGGGTACGTCTACTCCGCCGTGCCCCCCCTGTATAAGCTGACCCGGGGCAAAACCGCCCGGGTGGCCTACTCCGACGAGGAGCGGGATTGGGTTTCCGCCCAACTGCGGGGGGACAATCCCAACACCAAGGTGGAAATCAGCCGCTTCAAGGGCCTGGGCGAGATGGATCCCCACGAGCTTTGGGAAACCACCATGGATCCGGAAAAGCGCACCCTGCGCCGCATCACCATCGACGACGCCGTCCGGGCCGACCAGGTGTTTACCGTGCTGATGGGCGAGGAAGTGGAGCCCCGGAAGCGGTGGATTGAGCGCAACGCCAAAAACGCCGCCAACATCGACATTTAAGGAGGGGACGAGCAAGTGGCACACAATCGAAGCTACAAGCCGGAGGACATCGCCTTCCCCGACCAGGTCATCACCCAGTCCAACCTGGTGGAGGAGATGGAGCACTCCTATATTGAATACGCCATGAGCGTCATCGTGGGCCGGGCCCTGCCCGACGTGCGGGACGGCCTGAAGCCCGTCCACCGCCGCATCCTCTACACCATGTACGAAAGCGGCCTGACCCAGGACAAGCCCTTCCGCAAGTCGGCCACCTGCGTGGGCGACGTGCTGGGCAAATATCACCCCCACGGGGACGCCTCGGTCTACGACGCCATGGTTCGCCTGGCCCAGAACTTCTCCATGCGCTATATGCTGGTGGACGGCCACGGCAACTTCGGCTCGGTGGACGGAGACCCCCCGGCGGCCTACCGGTACACCGAGGCCAGAATGTCCAAAATATGCGACGAAATGCTCCGGGACATCGACAAGGACACGGTGGACTGGGACCCCAACTTTGACGAGACCCGGAAGGAGCCCCGCGTCCTGCCCTCCCGCTTCCCCAACCTGCTGGTCAACGGCTCCAGCGGCATCGCCGTGGGCATGGCCACCAACATCCCGCCCCACAATCTGACCGAGGTGATCGACGCCTGCATCTGCGTGCTGGACAACCCGGAGGCCCAGCTGGCGGACTTGATGGAGCATATCAAAGGCCCGGACTTCCCCACCCGGGGCATTATCATGGGCCGCAGCGGCATCCGCGCCGCCTACGCCACGGGCCGGGGTAAGGTGGTGCTGCGGGCCAGAACGGAGTTTGAGGAGTACGGCAAGGACCGCACCCGCATTATCGTCACCGAGCTGCCCTACCAGGTGAACAAGCGCCAGTTGATTCGCCACATCGCCGAGCTGGTCAAGGATAAGAAGCTGGAAGGCATTTCCGACCTGCGGGACGAGACCGACCGCAACGGCATGCGGGTGGTTATCGAACTGAAAAAAGAGGCCAACCCCCAGGTGGTTCTGAATCAGCTGTTCACCCAGACCGCCCTGCAATCCAATTTTTCCATCATCATGCTGGCCCTGGTGGACGACCAGAAGCAGCCGAAAATCCTGTCCCTGCGGAACATTCTGGACGAGTATCTGGACTTCCAGCAGCAGGTCATCCTCCGCCGCACCCGCTACGATTTGCGCAAGGCCCAGGACAGGGCCCACCTGCTGGAGGGGCTGCTGATTGCCCAGGACAACATCGACGAGGTCATCCGCATCATCCGCAGTTCTTACGACAACGCCCGGCAGAACCTGATGGATCGCTTCCAGCTGGACGAGATTCAGGCCCAGGCCATCTGCGATATGCGCCTGATCGCCTTACAGGGCCTGAACCGGGAGAAGCTGGAGAACGAATATAAAGAGCTTCAGGAGAAAATCGCCTATTACCAGAAGGTTTTGAGCGACGACGGCCTGGTGCGCCAGATTCTCAAGGAGGAGCTGACCGCCATCCGGGACAAATTCGGAGATGAGCGGCGCACGGAGATTCAGGACGTGGTGGATGAAATTGATGTGGAGGATCTGATTTCCGAGGAGCAGAGCGTGTTCACTCTGACCGACGGGGGGTACATCAAGCGCACCCCCGTCTCCCTCTACCACACCCAGCGCCGGGGCGGCAAGGGCATCACCGCCATGAGCACCAAGGAGGAGGATTTCGTTACCGACGTGTTCACCGCCTCCACCCACGACTTTATCCTCTTCTTCACCAGCCGTGGCCGGGTTCACCGCCGCAAGGGCTACCAAATTCCTGAGTCCGGCCGGGTGGCCAGGGGAACCTACATCGGCAACGTGCTGCCGGTGGAAGAGGGGGAGCGGGTCACCGCCATGATCCATCTGCGGGAGTTTTCGGAGGATCACTTCCTGAGCATGGTCACAAGGGCGGGCACCGTCAAGCGCATCCCCCTGCCCTCCATCAACACCAGCCGCAAGGCGGGCATTCGCTGCATCACCCTGGAGGAGGGGGACGAGCTGATTTCCGTCCGGGAGACCGACGGGGAGCAGTGCCTCGTCCTGGCCACCCGCCAGGGTATGACCATCGCCTTTCTGGAGACCGAGGTGCGCTGTATGGGCCGGGAGGCCTGCGGCGTGCGGGGCATCCATCTGCGGGACGGGGACTATGTGGTGGGGGCCGCCAGGGCCAAGTACGACCATCAGGTGCTGATGATTACCGAGAACGGCTACGGCAAGCGCACCCCCATGGACGACTACATCCGGGGCGGCGGCCCCCAGAAGCGGGGCGGCTACGGCATGAAGGGCTACCAGGTCACGGAGAAAACCGGCCCCGTGGTGGGCATCAAGGTGGTCAGCGACGGGGACGACATCCTGGTCATGAACAGTCTTGGCGTGATGATCCGCATGGCCGCCGCCGGTATCAGCGTCATCGGCCGCTCCGCCCAGGGGGTCAAGATGATGAACCTGGACGAGGGGGTTAAAATTATCGGCTTCTCCCGCACCGAGGCCGAGGAATTCTCCGGGGACGAGACGGAGGAGAAAGCCCAAGAGCCTGAGCGGGAGCCGGGGACGGACGGGGCGGAATGAAAACCGTCACCATCTACACCGACGGGGCCTGCTCCGGCAACCCCGGCCCCGGCGGCTGGGGGGCCATCCTGATGTACGGCGCCCACAAAAAGGAGATGTCCGGCGGCGAGGCGGCCACCACCAACAACCGCATGGAGCTAACCGGGGTTATCTCCGCCCTGGAGGCCCTGACCGAGCCGTGCGTGGTGGAGCTGTGGTCGGACTCCAAATACGTCATCGACGCCCTGGAAAAGGGCTGGGCCAAAAGCTGGCGGGCCAAGGGCTGGGTGAAGAGCGACAAAAAGCCCGCCCTGAACCCGGATTTGTGGGAGCGGCTGCTGAAGCTGTGCGAAAGGCACACCCTGCGCTGCCACTGGGTCAAGGGCCACGCCGACAACCCCTACAACAACCGCTGCGACCAGCTGGCCGTGGCCGAGAGCAAAAAGTTCCGATAGCGCGGGAAAAAGCGCCGCAGGGTTTTCTACTCTGCGGCGCTCTTCTGTCTGGCCGCCATCCAGGCAGCACAGCCGCCCGGCCTGCGCCGGAGGCCATGGCAATTTGTAAATTTCTCGCGCATACAAACCTTTTCAAAATTGATTTCCGCAGTGTAAGACCGGGGGAATCTCTTTGACAGCGGGCCGGTCAAAAGAACCCTTCAGTCTGGCCTGACGGCCAGCCAGATCCCCTTTCAGGGGAGCCACAGCGCAGGAAAAAAATGAACCGCCGGATTAGAAAACCCACCTTTTTCCTCCCCTGAAAGGGGAGGGAAACCGGCGATAGCCGGTGGAGGGGTTTCCCCTAGTTCAAATTTAAGGAAGCACTGATTAAATACGTCTGCGGCGGCTGGCAATGATTTTGCACAAGAGCAACGCTGAAACCGTCACCTGGA
>JAJPXI010000200.1 GCA_021205585.1 Oscillospiraceae bacterium | reverse complement strand
CCCCACGGGCCAACCCCCGTGGGGTAAAGTATGCTGCTGTAGCTCAGTCGGTAGAGCGCATCCTTGGTAAGGATGAGGTCCCCGGTTCAAATCCGGGTAGCAGCTCCAAGAAAAGCCCTGGAATCTCAATGATTCCGGGGCGTCCTGTTTTTCGCGGCGAGAAGCAAAAATTAAAAGGTGCCAACCAAAACCGCCACGGAAATCAATTTTGAAATCAATGGTGTGCGGAACCCCCTCCACCGGCTATCGCCGGTTCCTATCCCCTTTCAGGAGAGGCAAAAGGTGGGGGCTAAATCCAGTGTTTTCTGCTTCGCCTGCGCCAAGGCCCCTGAAAGGGGAGCTGGCTGGCCGTCAGGCCAGACTGAGGGGATCTTTTGACCTATCTGCTATCATAATTGATTTCCGTGCAAAACCGCAATGGAGAGTTGATAATATGACAAATACATAGTATAATTATAATATGGTTTCTTCATAAAAAGATGACAGCTTTTTATGAAGAATCAGTATTAATTTGTAATGGGAGACGATGGCATGAGGCAATGTATGGACGCCGGGAACCTGCACCGCAGGCTGAAAAAGATTATCGGGCAGGTGCAGGCCATCGACCGGATGGTGGATGAGGACGTCCCCTGCGAAGACATCCTGGCCCAGATTAACGCGGCTAAATCCGCCCTGCACGGCTGCGGCAAAGTGGTGCTGGAGGGGCACATCAAGCACTGCGTCCGGGACGGCATCGAGCACGGGGACGCGGACAAAACCATCGCGGACTTTACCAAGGCGGTGGAACGCTTCGCCAATTTGGGGTAGCCCCCAAAGAGCGCACGGGCCGGAGTGTGCGGGCGCGCCCGCTCCCGGCCTCCGGCGGGCCTTTTTCGGCTTTCAATAAGACTTCCCGCGCCCGTCCCTTTTCGGCGGCGGGCGCGGCCCCGTTCCCAATAGCCCCTTCCCTTTGACCCCGGCCAAAAAATTGGCCGGGATTTTATTTTACCTCTTGACAAACCTATACCCCCACCCCTATAATATACTCATACCCCGATGGGTATACAGCAAGGGAGGTCTGCATGAGGCAAAAAATGGAAAAATTAGAGCGACTGCTGGAGCGGGGCGGCGTGAAGAAGGACGGGGCGCTGCTGGCTGTTTCGGGGGCGGCCCTGATTCTCAGCCTGGCGGGGTGGAGGCCTTTCCCCTTTGATATAGCATGGGTGTCCATCCTGCTGTGCGGAATCCCCATCGTCCTGGAGGCAATCATCGGGCTGGTCACCGCCTTTGACATCAAGGCGGATGTGCTGGTCTCCCTGGCCTTAATCGCCTCTGTGTGCATCGGGGAGGACTTCGCGGCGGGGGAGGTGGCCTTCATCATGCAGCTGGGCGGGTTGCTGGAGGATTTGACGGTGTCCCGCGCCCGCGCCGGTATTGAACGCCTGATCCGGCTGACGCCCCAGACCGCCAGGGTAATCACAGACGGCGGGGAAACCGTCGTCCCCGCCGGGGAGGTCTCCGTGGATGCCCTGCTCCGGGTGCTCCCCGGAGAGACGGTGCCGGTGGACGGGGTCATCGTCTCCGGGCAGACCTGCGTCAACCAGGCGGTGATGACCGGCGAGTCCCTGCCGGTGGACAAAACCGCGGGGGACGAGGTCTTCAGCGGGACGGTCAACCAGTTCGGGGCCTTTGAAATGCGGGCGACCAGGGTGGAGGAGGACAGCTCCATCCAGCGTATGATCCGCCTGGTGCAGTCGGCGGACGCGGGGAAGGCGAAAATCGTGGGCCTGGCCGACCGCTGGGCCACCTGGATCGTGGCCGTCGCGCTGGCCGCCGCCGCCCTGACCTGGCTGGTCAGCGGGGAAATTATCCGGGCGGTGACCATCCTGGTGGTGTTCTGCCCCTGCGCCCTGGTGCTGGCCACCCCCACGGCCATTATGGCGGCCATCGGAAACGCCACAAAGCACGGTTTCCTCGTCCGGGAGGGGGACGCGCTGGAGCGGCTGGCGGCGGTCAAAAAGGTGGCGTTCGATAAAACAGGCACCCTGACCTGCGGAACGCCGAAGGTGGTTGCGGCGGTCAGCCTGTCTTCGGAGCTTTCTTCGGAAGAATTATACGGCTTTTGCGCCGCAGTGGAGCAGCTGTCCGAGCATCCACTGGGCAAAGCGGTGGTTCGCTCCTACCGGAGGGAAACGGGGAACGCCCTTCCGCCTTGCCGAAAGTTTGAAATGCTCCCGGGCCGGGGCGTGGGCGGGAACGTGGACGGAAGGCAGATTCTTGCCGGGAACCGGGAGCTGCTCGCCCAGCGACAAATCCGTATTTCAGAGGCGGTTCTCTCCGAAGCCGGAGCGTATCTGTCCAAGGGCTGCACCGTCGTCTATCTGGCCGTGGAGCAAAACCTGGCCGGGTATCTTGCGCTCTCCGACAGCGTCCGCGAGGAAAGCGCCGGTATGATAGCGGCCCTGAAGCGGCTGAACGTCCAGCCGGTGCTTCTGACCGGGGACAATGAAAACGCCGCCCGCACGATAGCGAAGCGGCTTCAAATAGAGGAAATCCACGCGAATTGCCGGCCGGAGGATAAGCTGGATTGCATTGACGTTTTCCAGAAGCAGGGCGAGGCGGTCTGCATGGTCGGGGACGGCGTGAACGACGCCCCGGCGCTGAAAAAAGCCATGGTGGGCATCGCCATGGGCGGCGCGGGCAGCGACATCGCCGTGGACGCGGCGGACATCGCCCTGGTGGACGACGAGGTGAAGGAGCTGCCCCACCTGATCGCCCTGTCCAAACGGATGATGAGGATCATCAAGCTCAACATGACGTTTTCAATGACGCTTAACCTTGTCGCCATCGTCCTTGCGATGCTTGGCACATTAAACCCGGTGGTAGGCGCGCTGGTTCACAACGCCGGGTCGGTGCTGGTCATTCTCAACTCCGCCCTTTTGCTGGGGCGGAAGGGGAAAGCCGGAGGCGGGGGGCAGCCCGTCCCCGAAAACTCCATAGGGAAGGAGGGAAAACTATGATTGCCGCTTTTATGTGCGCCGCTGGTCTTCTGGTGCTTTGCGCCGGGCTTTACTATCGGCGCAAAGAGAAAGACGATGCGCAGTCGCGGAAAATTTATTCCGGCATCGCAATCGCCGGCGCGATTCTGGCGCTCATCGGGGCCGCCGTATGGCTGGCGTAGGGCGCGGCAGCAATGCGAAAATTTTCCCTGTCCGATCCTGATACTGATTTTTCATAATGAAAATCAGTATCAAAAATCGAGCGGAACGGGAAATCCGCACAGACAGGCCTGAACGATGAGAGGGGCAGGCCGGACTTCCCTCAAAAAGCGCGCCGGGCGGCGTTATTTTTCCTGCGCCTGCTGCCCGGATGGCTCCAGGCGCAGGCAGCCCCGGCGGCACAGGCCGGCGTACCAGTACAGGCAGATGCCCAGGTCGATGGTGCTGCCGAAGTACCAGGCCCAGTACAGGCCGGTGTAGCTGTCCAGCGCGCCGCACAGCACAAAGCACATGGCCACACGCACAGTGAAATCCAGCAGCGTGACGAGAAGGAATTTGTTGGCCAGCCCCAGCCCACGGAGCAGGCCGCCCAGCACCACCACGAAGCACACCAGCAGGTAGTCCGGGGAGACGATGCGCATATACAGCACGCCCACCCGGAGAATCTCCTCGTACCTGGCCTCCGACGGGTCGGTGAACAGCCCCACCAGGGGGCCGGCCAGCAGCTGCATAACCAGCAGCACCGCCACCGCCAGGCCCAGGCAGAGCATACACGCCGCGCGGACTCCCTCCCGGATGCGGTCGGGCCGGTTGGCCCCGTAGTTCTGGGCGGCGTAGCTGGACAGGGCTGTGCCCATGGTGGTAAAGCACATATAGGAGAACTGGTCCACCTTGGAGGCCGCCGCGTATCCGGCCATGACGGCCGCGCCGAAGGAGTTGACCAAGCTCTGCATAATGGTGGAGCCCAGAGCCACGCAACCTTGCTGGCAAATGCTGGGCACCGCCATTTTGCACATCCGGTCAAACAGCCCCCGGTGAAACAGTACCGGCTTCTCCTGGGTTTCCACCTGACGAATTTTCCGAATCAGGATGCCGGAGGACAGCAGGGCCACGGCCAGCTGAGAGATGGCGGTGGCCAGGGCCGCGCCCACCACTCCCATTTTCATGGGGCCGACGGCGATCAGATCCAAAATCACGTTGAGCACCGAGGAGAAAATCAGGAAGTACAGGGGTCGCTTGCCGTCCCCCAGGCCGGTGAACACGGCGTTGGCCGTGTTGTAGACGAACAGGGGCAGCACCCCGGCGGAGTAGATGGCCAGATAGGACACCGCCCGATCCAGCACCTGCCCGTCGCACCGCAGCAGCACCATCAGCGGGCGGCTGAGGCAGATGCCCAGCGCGTCCATGACCACGCCCAGAACAATCATGGACAAAATGGCGGTGTAGATGGCGCTTTTCACGTCGGTCATCTTCTTGGCCCCGTACAGATGGGAGATGACCACCGAACAGCCCATGGAGGCCCCAGTGGCCACGGCGATAAAAAACAGGGTGATGGGGTAGGCCGCGCCGATGGCCGCCAGCCCGTCGGCACTGTCCAGCTTGCCCACGATAATGCTGTCGGCGATGCTGTAGAGCTGTTGGATTGCCGAACTGAGTACCAGGGGGAGGGAGAAACGCACCAGCAGCCCCAGGGGCTTCCCCACAGTTAAATCGTTCATATTTCGCCTTTCCGCGGCGTCCCGCCGCAGGCGGGCCGGGGCCGGCCCCGCGCCCGCAGAATATCATTATTCAGTAATTAGGATACCACGGAATCCATGCGCTGTCAATGGCCGGGATTTACAATCGGCCCGCCCGCACCATGTTTTGCAGGCAGGAGGAAGCTGCCGAAACCGTGTTGAAGTCCGCTTTATAGAACGTGCCACGCCAAAAGGCTTGAAAAAGGAGCCAGCTTGCGATACAATATAATATAAACTAATCGGTTCGCCCTCCCGGCGGCGGGCGGAAATCCATGCGCGACAGGTTGTGATCCTTCATGTCCTATAAACAAAAAAGCTGGCTGGCCGTCGTGGCCTGCGCCCTGGCCACCTTTAACTCTGGGGCGCTGTTTTTCGGCTACCCCGGTCTGATGACCCCCTACTGGCAGGAGTCCCTGGGGGTGGGCACGGGGGCTACCGGGCTGATTATGACCTTCGCCTGCCTGGGGGTGGGCTGCATGACCCTGGTTTCCGGCCGGGTTCATCCAAAAATGGGCACCCGGCGCAGCTTCCTCATCGGCTCGCTAATTTTAATCGTCTGCATGATTTCAGCGAATTTCGCCAACAGCATGCCCATGGTTTACCTGTGGGCCTTCCTGAACGGCGCGGGCACCGGCTTTATTTACGGCCCCTCCCTGACCACTGCGCAGCACTGGTTCCCCCACCGCCGGGGGCTGGCCACCGGGGTGGTGAATTTGTGCTTTGGCACGGCGGCGGCCATCATGTCCCCGGTGTACAACCTGCTGTTCAACCGCCTGGGCTATGAGAAAATGAACTATGTGGCTCTGGTCATGCTGGTGGTGCTCAACGGCCTGGCCCTGCTGGGGGCAGAGCTGCCGGAGCGGGCCAAATTGAGCGAGGCCCAAAAGAAACAGCAACAGGCCCTGATGGACGCCCTGCGCCAGAAGGACTCCGCCAGGGGCCCCACCCTGGCCGCCAGGAATTACACCGTGGGCGAGGCACTGCGCACCCGGGGCTTCTGGGCCGTCTGGTTCGCCTGGATGTTCGTGGGGGCGGCGGGCATCTCCATGGTCAGCCAGGGGGGCAACTTCGCCGCCTCCATCGGCCTGTCCAGCGTGGTGGTCATCACTTCCTTCAACCTGACCAACGGCATCGGGCGCATCGTGGCCGGCACCCTGTCCGACTTCGTTGGGCGCAACGCCACCGGCTGCGCCGCTTTTGTACTGGGGGCGGTGGGCTACGCTCTGCTGCCCTTCTGCTCCAACCCGGTGCTGGTGGCCGTGCTGTCCGCCTTCGTGGGCTTCGCCTTCGGCACCCTGTTTGCCATCTCCTCCCCCCTGGTGTCCGACCTGTTCGGGCTGGAAAATTACAGCACAATCTTCAGCTTGGTCTTTGTGGCCTACGGCTTTGTCAGCGGCGTCGTCGGCCCCGCCCTGGTGGGCCAGCTGCTGAAGCGCACCGGGGAAAATTACGCCGTGGTGTTCTCCATCCTGGCCCTGTTCTGCCTCATCGGCGCGGGGTGCATCCTGCTGGCCCGCAAAAACCGGGCGAAAGCCCAACCATAAATCAAAAAGCCCTCCGCCGGAAACAGGCGGAGGGCTTTTGCAACGCTGTTTTTCTCATTAACTCATTAAAAAGCGCAAATGCACTTTTTACAGCGCGTAGCGCGTTGAGAATCCGTATCAGTCTTTCTTTTTGTCCAGGAAAGTGTACACCACGGCGGCCGCCGCGCCGCCCACCAGGGGGGCCACGATGAAAATCCACACCTGGGACAGGGCCGTCCCGCCTGCGAACAGGGCCGGCAGCAGGCTCCTGGCCGGGTTGACCGAGGTGCCGGTCAGGGCGATGCCCAGGATATGTACCAGGGTCAAAGTCAGGCCGATGACCACGCCGGACACGGCGGCGTTGCCCTGCTTGCTGGTCACACCGATGATGGCCAGGACGAACACGAAGGTCAGCACAAACTCGGCCAGCAGGGCGCCCCACACCGTTCCATTGGCCCAGCCATCCTGGATCTGGTTTGCGCCGAAGCCGCAGTCAAAGCCGAACAGCGCGCCGAGAATTACGCAGCCCACGGCGGAACCGGCCAGCTGGGCGATGACGTAGCCCACAAAGTCCGCCACAGACAGCTGCCTGCGAATCAGCATGGCCAGGGAGACGGCGGGGTTGACGTGGCAGCCGGAGATGTTCCCGATGCTGTAGGCCATGGCCACGATGACCAGGCCGAACGCCAGGGCCGTCAGGACATAACCGCCCCCAAACTGGCTGTCGCACCCCACGGCGACCGCCGTGCCGCAGCCGAAGGTGACCAGTGCACAGGTGCCGATGGCCTCGGCCAGGTACTTCTTAAATTTTTCCATACGAAAGACCTCCTGTCATTTTTCTGAGGATATGTCAAGTATAGCAACAGATTTTGAAGCGGTCAACATTTTTCTCCCGGAAAACGGGGTAAAAATCCAGCATTGACGAACCGGCTTAACCGGAGTATGATATATGGGTAACATTGGGCAATCTATACTGAATCAACGGAGCGACGCCGCTGACTGGCAGCGCAACAGGAAAGTGAGGAACGACAAGCCATGAACAGCAAAAAATATGTGTATCTTTTCTCCGAGGGCCGCGCCGATATGCGCGAGCTGCTGGGGGGCAAGGGGGCCAACCTGGCCGAGATGACCAACCTGGGTCTGCCCGTCCCCAAGGGCTTCACCATCTCCACCGAGGCCTGCACCCGGTACTATGAGGACGGGCGGGCCGTCGCCCCGGAAATCGAAGCCGAGATTTTTGAGTATCTCCGCAAAATGGAGATTATGACAGGAAAACAGCTGGGCAGCGAGGAAAATCCCCTGCTGGTGTCGGTGCGCAGCGGGGCCAGGGCCTCCATGCCCGGCATGATGGACACCATTTTGAACCTGGGCCTGAACGACCATGTGGCCGCCGCCATGGCGAATCTGACCGGCAACCCCCGCTTTGTCTACGACGCGTACCGCCGCTTCATCCAGATGTTCTCCGACGTGGTGATGGAGCTGCCCAAGAGCGAGTTTGAGGCCATGATCGACAAGATGAAGGAAAAGCGGGGGGTGAAGCTGGATTCCGAGCTGGACGCGGAGGACATGAAGGAGCTGTCGGCCCAGTTTAAGGAGTATTACCGCCGGTGCAAGGGCGAGGAGTTCCCCCAGCAGCCGGAGCGGCAGCTGCTGGAGTCGGTCAAGGCGGTGTTCCGCTCCTGGGACAATCCCAGGGCCAACGTCTACCGCCACATGAACGACATCCCCTACTCCTGGGGCACCGCCGTCAACGTGCAGGAGATGGTCTTCGGCAACATGGGGGACGACTCCGGCACCGGCGTGGCCTTCACCCGCAACCCCTCCACCGGGGAGCGGGCGCTGTACGGCGAGTTTTTGATGAACGCCCAGGGGGAGGACGTGGTGGCCGGCATCCGCACCCCCCAGCCCATCGCCCAGCTGGAGAAAATTAACCCCGCCGTGTACGGCCAGTTCGTCCAGATCGCCCAGACACTGGAGCAGCACTACCGGGATATGCAGGACATGGAGTTCACCATCGAGCGGGGCCGGCTGTATATGCTCCAGACCCGCAACGGCAAGCGCACCGCCCAGGCAGCCTTTAAGATCGCCGCGGATTTGGTGCGGGAGGGGATGTGCTCCAGGGAAGAGGCTCTTTTGAAAATCGAGCCAAAACAGCTGGACGCCCTGCTCCACCCCTGCTTCGACGCGCAGGCCCTGGCCGCCGCCAAACCCGTCACCTCCGGCCTGGCCGCCTCCCCCGGCGCGGCCTGCGGGGCGATCTGCTTCACCGCCGCCGACGCCCAGGTGAAGTCCAAGGACGGCCCGGTGGTTCTGGTGCGGCTGGAGACCAGCCCGGAGGACATCGAGGGCATGGCCGCCGCCCAGGGCATCCTGACCGCCCGGGGCGGCATGACCAGCCACGCCGCCGTGGTGGCCCGGGGCATGGGCGTGTGCTGCGTGGCGGGCTGCGCGGAGCTGTCGGTGTACGAGGACCAGGGGTATATTACCCTGGCCGGGCAGCGGGTCAACGAGGGAGAGTTTATCTCCCTGGACGGCTCCACCGGCAGCATCTACCTGGGCCAGATCCCCACGGTGGACGCCACCATCGCCGGGGACTTCGGCGTCATCATGGGCTGGGCTGACCAGATTCGCCAACTGAAGGTGCGGGCCAACGCGGACAATCCCAGGGACGCCGCCGCCGCGTTGAACTTCGGCGCCCAGGGCATCGGCCTGACCCGGACGGAGCATATGTTCTTCGAGGGGGAACGCATCGCCGCCATGCGGGAGATGATCATCTCCGAAACCCAGGAGCAGCGCCGCCGGGCTCTTGACAAGCTGCTGCCCATGCAGCGGGGGGACTTTGAGGGTATCTACCGGGTGATGGAGGAGCGCCCTGTGACCATCCGCCTGCTGGATCCGCCCCTGCACGAGTTCCTGCCCACCCAGGACGAGGACATTGCCGCACTGGCAAAAGATATGGGCATTCCTTTCCAGAAGCTGAAGGACACCGTGGTCTCCCTCCACGAGGTCAACCCCATGATGGGTCTGCGGGGCTGCCGTCTGCCCATTCTCCACGAGGAAATCGCCCAAATGCAGACCCAGGCCATTATGGAGGCTGCCGTCAACGTCTCCAAAGAAAAGAGCATCTCCATCTGCCCGGAGATCATGGTGCCCCTGGTGGGCTCCCAGGGGGAGATCCGCTATATGCGCAGCCTGATTTGCGCGGTGGCCGACCGGGTGCTGGAGCAGGCGGGGCTGAAGCTGGACTACCGGGTGGGCACCATGATCGAGCTGCCCCGGGCCGCCATCTCCGCCGACCGCATCGCCCGCCACGCCGACTTTTTCAGCTTCGGCACCAACGATTTGACCCAGATGACCTTCGGCTTCAGCCGGGACGACGCGGGCAAATTCCTGCCCGCCTACCTGGAGGAAAAGATTCTGGAGCACGACCCCTTCGTCCGCTTCGACGAGCAGGGCGTGGGCCGCCTGGTGGAGCGGGCCGTGGAGCTGGGCCGGGGGGAGCGCCCGGATTTGCACCTGGGCGTCTGCGGCGAGCACGGAGGCGACCCGGCCTCCATCGAGTTCTTCCACCGGGTAGGGATGGACTACGTCTCCTGCTCTCCCTACCGCGTCCCCATCGCCCGCCTGGCCGCCGCCCAGGCGCAGATTAAATTCCCAAGATAACATTCCAGGAATATAAAAAGCCCCGGCGGAGAGCAGACGATTTGCTCCCTGCCGGGGCTGTTTTATACGGGTTCTCATGAAAAAACGCAAATGCGCTTTTGAGAGGCTTTTCAAGCAATTTAGGGAAGGACTGATTCAATCGGCAAGAGGGGATGGCGAGAAATTTTGCGACAAAAGAAGGCGTTGAAGCGCTGTGTGAATGGCCAATTCCTCTTTAGCGCAAATGCAGGGGGCGATGGCCGGTAGGCACAGCCCCGCGCAAAAAGTGCAGGATCAGGAGCGCCGTAAGGCGCGGGCA
>JAJPXI010000005.1 GCA_021205585.1 Oscillospiraceae bacterium | reverse complement strand
TTTCAAACTTTTGCAACGCACTTTTGGCGGAAAAGTTCCGCCAGACGCCGCAGGCGCATTTAATCAGTGCTTCCTTTGGTTTCGGCTGTTCAACCGCTTTCTGTTCCAGTTGGGCCAGGGAGGCCGCCCGCTCGGCCTTCTCCACGCAGGCGGTCACAACGCGCGTTTCCATCTTACGCCTCCTCCAGCAACCGCTCCAGCTCCCGCTGGGAGAAGCGGTAGACCGCGTCACAGAACTGGCATGTCAGTTCCGCCCCCTTCTGCTCCTGAATCAATTCCTCCAGTTCCCGGCGGCCCATGCTGAGCAGGACCCTCGCCACCCGCTCCCGGCTGCAGCCGCAGCGGTACTCCACCGGGTGGGTTTCCAGCGTTTCCATATCAAAGTCCCGCAGAACCTCCCGCAGCAGCTCCTCCGGGCCGGCCCCCCGCTTCAGTGCCCGGCTGACCGGGCCCACCCGGCTGACTCCGGCCTCGATTTTGTCGATTACCTCGTCCCCGGCGCCGGGGAGCAGCTGAATCAGATAGCCCCCCGCCGCCGTCACCGACTGATCCACCCCCACCAGCACCCCCAGGGCGCAGACGGTGGGGATCTGCTCGCTCTCCGCGAAATACAGGGCCACGTCGTCGGCAATCTCCCCGGAGAGCAGACCGATGGAACCCACGTACGGCTCTTTCAGGCCCAAATCCCGTATGACCGTCAGCGTCCCGTCGGTTCCAACGGCGGCCCCCACATCCAGCTTCCCCGGCTACTTCTCCATCAGGGGCACATGGGGATTCTGGACATAGCCGCGCACGTTGCCGCCGCTGTCGGAGACGGCCAGCACCGTCCCCAGCGCTCCGCCCCCCTGGATACGCAGGGTCAGGGACGCCTGTTCTTCCTTCATGGCGTCCCCCATCATGGATGCGGCCAGCAGAGCGCGCCCCAGGGCGGCGGCGGCCACCGGCAGCAGAGTGTGGATTTGCCTGGCCCGCTCCACCAGCGCCCGGCCGCTGACAGCCGACGCCTTCACCGGCGCATCCTTCGCCAGCATACGGATGATCTGGTCCATCTGTCACGTTCCTTTCCGCGCGGTCAAAAAGACCCGCTCCTCGCCCGGGCGGGGGGCGCACAGCTTCAGGCAGCCCCACTGCCGCACCTGGACAAAGCCCGCCCGGCACAAAAACTCCTCCAGCTCCTCCAGGGTATAGGCAAATTCCCGGTGTACCTCCTGGCCCCGCCGCCAGGAGCCGTCGCCCTGGAGACGGAACAGATCCATGCCGTAGCTCAAAACCCGCCGTTTGGGGGCGTACTCCCCCCGCCAGACGCAGTAGGTGTCCTCCGTCTCGTCCAGAAACACCTGGCCATCCGCCGCCGCCAGGGCCTCCGGGGTTTTCACGTCAAAGACGAACAGCCCGCCGGGGTTCAGAAAAAGGTGTACCCGCTGAAAGGCCCGCTCCAGCGCCGCCGGGCGGGTGACATAGTTCACGCTGTCCAGGCAGCACACGCAGGCGTCCACCGTGCCGTACAAATCCAGCTTTTCCATGGGCTGCTGCAAAAATATCGGCGGCTGGTCGGACAGGCCCCGGCATTTTTCCGCCGCCACCGAGAGCATATCGGCAGACTGATCCACCCCGATCATCTCATAGCCCCGCCGGGCCAGCTCCGCCGTCAGGGAGCCAGTACCGCAGGCCAAATCCAGCACCGTCCGGCCTGGGACGGCCCAGCGGCGGAACTGCCGCTCCAGATAGTCGGCCCATTTTTCATAGGGCACGTCGGCCGTCAACTGGTCATAGCTGTCCGCAAGGAAACCGTAGCTGTCCATTCAAATTCTTCCTTACTTTTATTTTCGCACTCCGGACAATTTTCCGCGTATACTGTATATATAAGGAGGGCTGCCCATGGAAACCAACGTCCCGCCCATAACCCCAAGGCTCTGGGAGCGCACCATGACGCTGGGGCAGGAGCCCGTGCTGGCCCTGTCCGTGCGCCGCCCTGCCTTTCCCGAAAAGGGGGCGTTCCGGCGGGTAGAGCGCTATTTTTCCCGCTGCTCTCTGCTGCTGCGGGAACAGTGGGAGACCGTCTTATACCCCAGGGCCTGCCAGGCCAGGCGGGACGACGAGCTGTTCCTCCCCTGGCGGGCGGCCCTGGACTACGCCGTGACCTACTGGGAACCGCCCCTGCTCAGCCTACGCCTGGAGATTACTCACTCCGACCAGCTGCACCGGCCCCGGCGCTGGTATGTGGGGGAGACCTGGGACTGCGCCCAGGGCCGCCCCCGGCTCTTAAGCTCCTTTTTCCCGGGAAACCGCCGGTGGCGGCGGCAGTTGACGGCCCAACTGGTCGAGCAGGCCAGGCAGCGGGTGAACTCTGGGGAAACTCTGCTTCGCCCGGACTGCCCGGAGACGGTGCGGCGGGAATTTGACCCGGAGCGGTTTTACCTGACCGGGGAGGGGCTGGCCCTGTTCTATCCCATGTATCTGCTGGGGCCTTACGCCGAGGGTGTCCCCGTCTTTACCGTGCCCCTCTCCCCTACCGAAACGGCTCCCCCTCCGGGCCAAGCGCCGCCCGGCGGTGGTAGCGCACCAGGCTGGGGGTCTCGTCGGGGTACTCCCGCGCCAGCGCCGCCGTAATCAGCTGAGGATTCAGGCCGGGGTTCTGGGCCGCCAGGACGGTGTCCAACACAGTCCAGCCCTCCGCGTCCGTCAAGTTAAACGACTTTACAAGGCTGATAATCTCTACAATCCGCTCCCCGGTTTTCGCCTTGGCCGATTTTTTCACAACCTCCAGCCTGTCCCGGCCCAGCAGCTCCCCCAGAGGGGCGGACAGGGGCTGTCCTCCCGGCCATTCCATCTCTATATGGTAGTCCACAAAGGCCAGCTCTTTGGCCTTGCGCCCTCCCTCGTAGCACTCCAGCGCCCGGATTCCCTCCGGCAAAGCGGCGTTTAACCGCTCCGGCACCTGGGGCAGCTCCTCCGGCTTCAGCAGGCGGAAGTCAAGAATCTCACATTCGCTGGAAAAACCCAGAGGCAGGGGCAGCAGGAGGGAGATAAAGGGGTGGGGGTTAAAGCCCTCGGTGTGGGCGATGTCCAGCCCGGCCCGCTGGAAGGCCCGCTGGAAGGTGTGCATCAAATCCAGGTGGGAGATGTATTTGGCCCGGCCTTGCTTGGCAAACAGCAGTCTACTCATCGCAGCGCCCTCCCGGATACAGCCTGTTCGCCCCGCAGCCGGTGCATTGGCGGCGGCAGTCCGGGGTGATGACCCCCTGGCGGCACCGCTCCCGCTCCCGCCAGAAAAAATCCGCCGGGATGCCCACGCTTGTCACAGACCAGGGCAGGATCTCCTCCCGCTCCCGCTGCCTGCTGGCGTAAAAGGCCGGGTCCAGGCCGCAGAAATCGAAAGCCTCCAGCCATCGCTCCAGGTTGAAATATTCGCTCCAGGCGTCGAACTTCGCCCCCTTCCGCCAGGCCCGCTCCAGTACGTCCGCCAGGCGGCGATCCCCCCTGGAGAACACGGCCTCCAAAAAGCTGGTCTGGGGGTCGTGCCAGTTGTAGCGGATGGCCCGCTCCCGCATATTTTCCCGCAGCAGGGCCACCCGGCGCATATACTCCTGCTGGGAAATCTGCCCCTCCCACTGGAAGGCGGTGTGGGCCTTGGGGACGAAAAAGGAGGTGGACACGGTGATGCGCACCCCGCGCTTTTTATTGGGGGACTCCTCCCGCCAGCACTGGAGCACCTTCCGGGCCAGGTCGGCGATGCCCAGCACATCCTCGTCTGTCTCGGTGGGCAGGCCCAGCATGAAATAGAGCTTCACATTGCTCCAGCCCCCACGGAAAACCATTCTGGCCGAGCGGAGGATCTCTTCCTCGGTGATGTTTTTGTTGATGGCGTCCCGCAGGCGCTGGGTTCCGGCCTCCGGGGCAAAGGTCAGGCTGCTTTTTCGCACCTTCTGCACCCGCTCCATCAGGCCCAGGGAAAAGTTGTCGATGCGCAGGGAGGGCAGGGACAGGCTGATGTCCCTGGGCTGGCAGTACTCCAGCAGCCCGTCGCACAGGCTCTCCAGGGGGCGGTAGTCGCTGGTGGAGAGAGAGGACAGGGTCATCTCCTGGTAGCCGGAGTTTTGACAGGCTTCAATCCCCTGCCGCACCAGCAAATCCCGGCTCCGGCTCCGGGCGGGCCGGTAGGCGTACCCCGCCTGGCAGAAGCGGCAGCCCCGGATACAGCCCCGGAACACCTCCAGCATGGCCCGATCCTGGACGATCTCCGTAGATGGGACGATGGTTTTCGTGGGGAAATAGGCCCGATCCATATCCTGCACAATGCGCTTGGTCACAAGCAGGGGCGCGCCCTCCCTGGGCGTGATGGCGGCGATGGTGCCGTCCTCCCGGTAGTCCACCTGATACAGAGAGGGGACATACAGACCGGGGATTTTTGCGGCGGCGATCAGGAAGGCCTCCTTGCTCCATCCCTCCTGCCGGGCCTGGCGGTAGAGCTGAAGCATCTCCACCGTTACGTCCTCCCCCTCCCCCAGGGAAAAAATGTCCACAAAGGGGGCAAGGGGCTCCGGGTTGTAGGCGCAGGTGCCGCCCACCACCACGATGGGGTTCAAACCGGGGCGCTCGTCCGCCCGGACAGGCAGGCCGGCCAGATCCAGCAGGTTGAGGACGTTGGAATAGGCCATCTCGTAGCCCACGGAAATGCCGATGATGTCAAAGTCCCGAATGGGGTCGCCGCTCTCAAGGCCGTAAAGTAAAACTCCTTCACGGCGCATTTCCGCCTCCATATCCCCCCAGGGGGAAAAGACCCGCTCGCACCAGACGCCCTCCAGCTCGTTGATCAGCCCATAGAGAATGCGCATTCCCAAATTGGACATACCGATTTCATAGGTGTCAGGAAAACACATGGCAAAGCGGGTGTCCACCTGCTGTTTTTCTTTCACCACCGCGTTATACTCCCCGCCGGTGTACCGGGCGGGCTTTTGTACCCGGGCAAGAATACGCTCCAGACTCTGTTCCATCCGTTCCTCCATCCGCCTCCGGGCGGCCTGTTTTATGTGCTTTAGTATAGCACAAAAGCGCCCCTGTTTCAACCCGAGTTTGCCACTTCACATTTAAGGAAGCACTGATTAAATGCGCCTGCGGCGTCTGGCGGAACTTTTGCGCCTTCTTTTGTCGCAAAATTTCTCACCATCCGCTCTTGCCGATTTAATCAGTCCTTCCTTAAGCTCTTCGTGATTGAAGGGAAGAATTTCCTGTTTGCCAACACGCCCAGCGAAGCCAAGGGCAGTGCGGTCATATTCAGCCTGATCCAGACCGCACTAAACAACAACCTCGACCCATGGCGATATCTTACCTGGTTGATGCAGAGATCCGACACGACTGAGGATATGGAGGCGCTCCTGCCGTGGAATGCGCCGCTGGATTGCAGGGTAAGCCTATAATCTCATCCTTTCTATAGCAGCCGACATCGATGGTGCCGGCTGCTGTTTTTTACGCCCTCACGTTTGACGCTTGCAGCCCTGTTCCGAACCGGCTTTTGGGTTCAAAACAGGGCTGTTTTGCTCTGCTTTCAATTACTGTAAAGCATTTTCGCTTTCCAGGTTGTTCGACATTCTCTCCAGATCCTCCCTGTCGCATAGGATGGGCAGCAACTGGGCCAGGGCGTTGGCGTTCAGGCGTTCTGGAAGGTTCATGGCCCGGAGCAGAGCGGCCCGGCGTTGGGCGCTGTTGGGGCGGCCGGTCAGCCCCAGGGCGAACATCTCCGCGCCGGTCAGCCGGGGCGGGGGCGGCGGGGAATCCGCTTCTAAAAAAGTGGCCCCCGCCCGGCGCAGGGCCTCCAGCAGCACCTGGGGCGGCATTCCCTCCACCCCCAGTTTCCCCTCCTGACCGGGGGCGCGCTTGCGCCGCTCCTTGCCGGGGACGTCGGGGATATAGGCGTGCTTGACCAGGGCCGGATTCAGCATCCCTTGCAGGTGACCCCGGATGAGAAAACCGGCCCCGTCGGAGTCGGTCAGGATAATCAGTCCCTGGGCCTGAGCCAGCCGGCGCATTAGCTCCACCATCTCCCGTTGTTTGAACACGCCAAAGCCCCCTGTCTCAAGGATGGTGGCATCCACCGCCTGAGACAGGGTGTTTTTGTCGTACCGGCCCTCCACCACGATGGCCTCTTTGATTCTCGGTTTATCCATGGGCCAGCTCCAAAAGAAAGCCGGTCAGCAGTTCCTCCGCGTCCCCTCCGCCGGACTTCATGGCCAAATCGGTTTCCGCCGCCCGGCAGACCGCCCGGCGGCACCAGGGCAGGGAGAACCGGGGGGCGGCCCGAACCAGCTTTTCCGCCGGATAGGGGTATATGCTCCACAGCCGGGCCAGGTGCTCCTTCCCCTTCCCTGCCTCCAGCCCCAGGCGGGCGGTGTACAACTGGCGCAGCTGCTTGCCCAGCACGGACAAAATCATGACGGGTGCCTCCTGCTGGCCCAGCAGCTCTCCCAGCGCCTGGGCCGCCCGGTCAAAGTCCTTGTCAAGGATGGCGTCGGTCATTTGAAACACCCTGGCGTCCAGCTGGGGGACGGCCACGGCGTCGATGTCCGCCCTTGTAATCCGGCGCTGGCCGGTATAGGCGGCGATTTTGGCGACCTCCTCGACCAGGCCGCTCATCAAATCGCCGCACAGGAAAATCAGGTATCTGGCCAGCTCCCCGTCGATGTCCCGGTCCAGGGCGCGAAAGCGGCGGATGACCCAGTCGGCCAGATCCCCCTGGCCCTGGCGGGGGAAGGCCACGACCCGGCCCTTTGCCTGGAGCAGCTTGGCCAACCTGGTGCGGGCATCCGGCTTGTACTCCAGCAAATCGTAAATAAAAATCAGGCACACGTCCTCCGGGAGCTCCTCCAGCAGAGCGCACAGTTCCTCCCGCTCTTCGGCGGGCAGCCTGAACAAATCGCAGTCGGTGACCACCACCACAGGCCGCCCCCCGCCCATGGGCAGGCTGTCCGCCGCCTCCCGGATGGCTCTGGGGGTGGCCTCCTTCCCGGACAGGGTGTGGAGCTGGAACACCTCCAGGCCGGGCGTCAGCAGGCGTTTTTTAATCTCCTTCAGGTAGTGCCGGCGCAGATAGTCCTCCTCCCCGTGGAACAGGTACAGGCTGCCAATCTGGTTTTCCTTCAAATCCTGCTTCAGTTTTTTCAGGCTGTCGTCTTTTTTCGGGGGCATAGGGACGCTCCTTTTCAGTAAAAATGATTCCGCCTAACCGCCGCTTTGAATGGTCACATGGCCCGCCCGGTCGGTGCGGTAAACGGCGATGTCCCGCTGCTCCAGGCGGGCCAGCACCTGCTGGGAGGGGTGGCCGTAGGTGTTGTAGCCGCTGGAAATCAGGCACAGCTCCGGGGTCAGCGCGTCCAGCAGGGCCTCGCCGGTGGATGTGGCGGAGCCGTGGTGCCCGGCCACCAGGGCCTCGATGTCGGGCAGGTCGTAATATTTGAGGAACACCGACTCGGAAAAGCTGTCGGCATCCCCGGTGACAAGCAAGTCAAACTCCCCCTGGGAGGCCAGGATGAACAGGCTGTTTTCATTCAAATCCTCGCTGTTGACCAGGGGCGCATATAGATTCAACTTGGTCTGTCCAAGAAGCAGCGTGACACTTTGCTCCAACAGCGTCACCTCCGCGCCGGCGTCTTCGGCCAGGGCCAGCACCTGGGCGCGGCTTTCGGAGTCGTCGCTGTCCAGCTCCGGCAGGATTAGATTGTCCACCTTTAAGCGGGCCATCAGCTCCTCCACCCCGTTGGTGTGGTCGCTGTGGCAGTGGGTCAAAATCAGCAAGTCCACCCTGGAAATCCCAAGAGTTTGCAGATAGTCGGCGGCGATGTCCCCGGCGTTGTCCTCGTTGCCGCCGCAGTCGATTATGGCCGTGTACCCCTGGGAAAAGAGCAGGATACACTGTCCCTGCCCCACGTTCAGCATGGTCACGGTCAGCGAGCTGCCCAATAGGGAGAGCCGGGTACCCAGAAGGGCGGCGCACAGGGTCAGAATACAGACACACACCGGCAGCACGCCCCGCCGGTATCGGAGCAGATACAGGACAAGCAGCAGGGCGTAGACAAAGACCAGCCAGGCGCAGATGAGGGGAAAATCGGTGGACAGGGCCGCAAAAGAAAGCCGCCCCAGCAGCCGGACGACGGCCAGAACGTACCGGGCCAGCCACTGGACGGGCAGGGCCAGCGTCCCGGCCAGCCCCGGCAGGGCGAGGCCCAGCAGCGTCACCGGCAGTCCCACGGAAAAGGCCAGGGACACCGCCCACAAAATCAAAAGGTTGGTCAGCGGGGCCACCAGGGACACGCTGCGGAAATAGTAGGCGCTCAGGGGCGTGGTCAGCAAAAGGGCCCCCACCGTGACGGACAGGCTGGCGGCCCCGAAGCGGACGGCCCGGCCGCGCAGACGCGGCAGCCAGCCCTTCCCCTTTGGCAGCCAGCCGGTCAGCCTTTGATACAGGGGGTCGGAAGCCCAGAGGATTCCCGCCACCGAGGCGAAGGACAGCTGGAGGGACACGCTGAAAATGGCGTAGGGGTTTTGAAGGAGCAGAAGGAACAGGATGGCCGTCAGGGTGGTGGGCGAGTCGGTCTCCCGGCCCAGCATGGGCGCGAGCAGGGCCATCCCCGCCATGAAGCAGGCCCGCACCACCGACGGAGTGAACCCGGCCACGGCGGAAAACAGGCACAGCAACGCCACGGTCAGCGCCGCCCCCACCCGGCTCCTGCGCCGGAAAAACAGCCCCAGCAGCCCCACAAAAAAGGAGACGTGCAGCCCGGACACGGCGGCGATGTGGGCCGCCCCCGCCCGGCTCAGGGCGGCGTAGTCCCCGTCGCTGAGCAGGGACTTGTCCCCGGTCAGCAGGGCGGCCAGCAGCCCGGCGGTATCCTGGGAAAACAGGGCGGCGGCGCTCTGCTTCATGGCCTGGGAGATGTAGACGGGCCAGAGCAGGGGGCTGACGCCGTCCGCCGTGTCTACGGTCAGCTCTCCCTGGGTGCTGGCCCGCAGAAAGATGCCTTTTGACTCATAATAGGTGACGTTTTCTCCCCGCACCAGAGTGGCCAGGGAGAAAGAGGCGCTGCCTGAAATTTTATCCCCCGGCTGCATCTCGCCGCTGTCGGTGTACAGCAGCACCTTCACGTCGGGGGCATCCTGCAAGTGCAGGCGCACCTGTACGCTGTAACTGCCCGTGGAGGTGGCCTGGGGAAAGCCGGTGACGGTGGCGCTGAACGCGGCGGTCTGCCCTGCCAGGGCCTCGGCAGGGGCGCGAAACAGCAGGGCATACCCCTGAGTCCAAAGCAGCCCCGCCGCCGCCCCCAGGCACAGCAGACAGACCGGCAGCCGCCCGCGCCAGCCGGTGAGGATTCCGGCTGCAGTCAGCCCCAAACCGACGGGCAGCGCGAAGGGCAGCCCCAGGCAGGCGCACAGCACGGCGGCGCAGAAGGGCAGGCAGAACCAGCACAGCCGACGCATAAAGCGGGCTTAGCCCGGCGGCCAGGTCATGTCCCGGCCGGACAGGACGTGGAAATGCAGATGGAGGACGCTCTGCCCCGCCTGCTCCCCGATGTTGGAGACCACCCGGTAGCTCTCCAGCCCCAGCTGTCCGGCCAGTTGGGCGATGACCGAAAAGATATGGCCCACCACGGCTTCATTTTCCGAATTGACGGCGGACACCGAGGAAATGTGGGCCTTGGGGATGACCAGGAAGTGGGTCGGCGCCTGGGGCGCGATGTCGTAAAAGGCATAGCACAGCGCGTCCTCATACAGCTTATTGGACGGCACCTGCCCGGCGACGATGCTGCAAAACAGGCAATCGCTCATAAATAAACCTCCCAAATAAATCTGCCCGGCGGTTAAAGTTGTCGGGCGCATAGAATTTGTGTATCCCTAAGTATAGCGCAATTTTAACCAAAAAACAAGAACAGCCCAAACCGGCAATTTGACCGAGATGGGCGGGCTGTTTTCATACTGAAATCTGATTAAAACAAGGGAACCGCTGATTAAATGCGCCTGCGGCGCCTGGCAGGATTTTTCGACCCGGGAATGCGTTGCAAAAGCTTGAAACCGCAGCGCTGCAGCGTTAAGAAAATATGCCAGTGGCATATTTTTAGCGTAAGCCGGACAACTATGTTGGCCGGGTGTCGGTCAGGTAGAACAAAACTACGATTGGCAGCGTAGGCCAGGCCAACTGTGTTGGCCTGGGGGCAACTGCGAAAAGTATGCCTGCGCTTTTTGCGCGGGGCTGTGCCTGTCGGCCATCGCCCCC
>JAJPXI010000187.1 GCA_021205585.1 Oscillospiraceae bacterium | reverse complement strand
CCGCATAGAGCGGCAAGAGCGAATTGCGAGTCAAATTTCCGTCAGAACAAGGCGCAAAATTTCTCGCCATCCGCTCTTGCCGATTTAATCAGTCCTTCCCTAAGAGCCGCGCAAAAGCGCGGTTGACACTTTTAATGTCATGCTTTAATCAGCTTTCAGTATAATACAATCCGAACAGGCGCAGCAGCTTCTGCCAGAAGGTCAGCTGCTCCTCCCCGCTGTCCTCCGGAGTTTCCTCCTCGGCCTGCTCGATGGCGGCGGTTTTGAGGACGAACTGGACGGAGGTGACATTGGTGTTTTTTTCTGAAACAAAGGAGACGCACTCCCCTTCCCCGCCGCTGAGAGAATTTAACAGTTCGTCGATCTGCTCCTGCACCCGCACGTCCAGGGTGGAGGTCTCGCCGTACAGTTGGCTGATGGCGTCGTCCAGGGACTGCGCCCCCTCCTGGAGCTCCGCCGCCCCCTGGTACAGATCCTCCCCGCTTTCGGCCAGCTGCCTGGCCCCGGAGAGCAGCTCCCCGCTGCCCTCGGCCAGGGTGCTGACGCCGTCGGCCAAAACGGTGAAGCCCGCCGCCAGCTGGGCCACCCCATCGGTGTAGGCCGCCACTCCGTCCCCCAATTCCGCGCAGGCGGCAGCCAGCTGCTCCACGCCGCCGGCCAGCTGGGACAGGCTGAACACCATATCGGTCAATACGCCGGCCAGTTCCCCCACAGCGTCGTCAAATTCGGCATAGCTGGCCTGGAGCGTCACCGCCCCGACATAGACCTGTTCGATGCCGGCGGAAACCCCGTCCAGATAACTCTCCATGCCGCCGATGGCAGCGCTGTTGGCGCTTAAAATCTGAATCAGCGTCTGGAGCGAGGCGATTTCCTCGGCCAGTTCCGCCGCCTGGCTCTCATAGCCGGACACCCCCTGGATCTGCGCAAGTGTCTGTTCCAGGGCGGCGCACTGTTGTGTCAGTGTTTCCACCGCCTGGGCGTTGCCCTGGGTCAGGCTATCGATGTCCAGCCCGTTTTCCGCCATCAGCGCCTTGTACTGGGCAAAGCCCACGCTCTGCCGCAGGGAATCCAAAGCGGACACCAATTCCGCCAGCCCCGTCTGGATGGCCCCGGAGGCCTCGGTCAGCTGTTCCAATTCATCCGCGCTGGCCTGGGCCTGGTTCAGCTGGGATTGGATCTGACTCAGCGCTTCTAAGAGGGCCGCCGAGCCCTCCGTCAGGCTGCCGGACTGGCCGGTCAGCTCCTCCAGCCCGGTTTCCATGGTGCTCAGCCCCGCCTGGACGGAGGCTACGCCGCCGTCCAAATCCGCCGCGCCGCCGCTCAGGCTGTCCAGCCCGGTTTCCAGGGCGGCGGAGCCGTCGGTCAGCTGGGCGGAACCGTCGGACAACTGGGCGGAACCGTCGGTCAGTTGGGCGATGGCGTCCATCAGCTGCTCCACCTGCTCCATTAACGCCGCATCGTCCAACTCCACGTTCAAATTCAGCTGGACGCCGTTCATGGTGACAGCCTCCATCTCAAATTCGGTCACGTCGGCGCTGATGACGGCGTTCAGCCCCTGGCCCGGAAGGATTGTAAAGGTCAACTGCTTGTCAGATCCTGAGTTGGCTATAGTCGCGTCCTCCGCTATAATGTTTTCGCAGCAGAGGGTGGACAGGGTGAAGCTGACCTGCAGGGCGTACTGCTGGTAATAGTCCCCCTGGCAGGCGGCGTTTTCCGTTACGGTAAACGCGATTTCCAAATGCCCGCTCTCCCCCGCCAGCTCCTCCGGGGCGTACTCCGTGCCGTCCAGGAAATAGCGCAGGGAGATGTCCCAGGGAATCTCCGCCCCCTCCAGCGTCCCCTGGTAGTACACCCGCTCCGCCTCGGCGGACAGGGAGATTTTGTCCCCGTTCTGGGTGATGGCGTCGGTGGTGGTCAGGTTTTTTACGGCGATGTAGTCCCCGTAGTCCACAATGTCCCCGCCGCTGAAGATGTTGACCACGTTGACGCTGGTCACGTTCCCGGCGGCGTCGGTCATGATATAGACCACTTCTTCTTTTTCGCTGGCCTCAGCAAAACCGACGGCGCTGGCCGAGTAGAGCAGCCCGGCGGCCAGGAGCAGGGCCGCAATGCGGCGAAAGGTTTTCATTTCAAAGCCTCCTTCTTTGCGTTCAGAAAGCGGATTCCTAAGGTGGTGCGGCGAATCAGCCCGTCAAAGACGTACAGCAGGCCGGGCAGGACGAACAGGACGATAACCATGGAGGACAGGGCCCCCACCCCCAAAAACATCCCCAACTGTGCGATCAGCCCGTGGGAGGACAGCAGGCCCAGCAGGAAGCCCACCACCGTCAGCACGCTGCCGGAGGTCAGGATGGAGACGGTGCAGCTGGAGATGGTGGAGATCACCGCCTGTTTTTTGCCCAGCTGCTCCCGAAACTGCTTGTACCGGTCGGTCAGCAGGATGGCGTAGTCCACCGTGGCCCCCAGCTGGACGGCGCTGATGATGAGATAGGCGATATAGAAAATCGTCGTCCCCCTGAAGTAGGGCACGGACAGATTAATCCAGATGGCCGTCTCGATGCCCAGCACCAGCAGCACCGGCAGGGAGACCGAGCGCATGGTCAGCAGCAGCACCACGAACACCGCCGCGATGGCCAGCAGGTTGACCTTGACCATGTCGGAGGTGACGGTGTCCCTCAAATCCAGGGTGGACACCCCCTCCCCCGCCAGCAGGTATTCGTCCGGGTAATAGGTCTGGGCCAGGGCGCGGATTTCCTCAATCAGGGCGAAGGTGTCCTCCCCCTCGTAGCCCACGCTGACCGTCAGCATCATGCGGGTGTAATTTTCAGAATTCAGCTGGGACAGGGTGGCACCGTCCAGGTATTCCTCCGGGATTTCGCTCCCCACCGTGTCCACATAGGACAGGATGCTTTTCACCTCCGGCAGCTGGTGCAGCGCGTCGGACAGCTCCTTCTGGGTGGCGGTGCTGCTCTTTGGCACCAGCAGCACATAGGTGTCGCTCTCCCCGAAGGTCTCCTCGATTTTCGCCGTGTCCGCGCCCAGGGTGGTTTCCGCCCCGAAAATTTTGGACGAGCCGTAGTAAAAATCGTTGGAGTTGGAGGCCAGGTAGCTTGGGACGATGACCAGGGCAAACAGCGCCGCCAGGGGCAGCATGACCCGGCAGACCGCCCGTCCAAAGCCCCGGAAGGAGGGCAACAGGCTGCGGTGCCTGGTTTTGTCCACCAGTTTCCGGGTCGTCAATAATAACACCGGCACGAAGGTGAACACGGTAATCAGGCTGATGGCCACACCCTTGGCCAGGGCCATACCCAAATCCGCCCCCAGGCGGTAGCGCATCAGGCACAGGGCGAGAAAGCCGATGACGGTGGTCAGTCCGCTGGAGAGGATGGATGTGGTGGAGCCGCACAGGGCGTTGACCATGGCCTCCTCCGGGGAGGCGGCCCCCTCCCGGCACTCCTCAAACCGGTGCAGCAGAAACACCGAGTAATCCAGGGAGACCGCCAGCTGCAAAATGCTCCCCGCCGCGTTGGTCACAAAGGAAATCTCTCCGAAAATCAGGTTGCTGCCCATGTTCAGCACCACCGCCACCCCCAGGCCGATGAGCACCAGGAAGGGCTCTGCCCAGGATTTCGTGGTCAGCAGCAGCACCACCAGGGCGAACAGCACCCCGAACACGGCGATTAAGGGAACCTCCGACTCGGTGGAGGTGGTGGACACCGCCGTGGTCACGGCGCTGCCCGACATAGCGTTGTCCCCGCCGATAATCTCCCGGATGGCGTCGCAGGCGGACAGAATGCTTTCTTCTTCAATGGTGACGGAAAACAGCGCGCCGCCGTCCTGGTAATAGGTCTCCAGGGTATCCTGGTCGATCCACTCCAGAGGCTGGGTCAGATCCGCGGCGTCGTCCAGCCAGCTCACGCTGCTGAC
The DNA here is from genome assembly GCA_021205585.1 of Oscillospiraceae bacterium. GTDB lineage: Bacteria > Bacillota > Clostridia > Oscillospirales > Oscillospiraceae > JAJPXI01. The sequence goes on along the minus strand of JAJPXI010000187.1, from coordinate 6,413 downwards.
GCCCTCCACCTGCTCCAGCAGGGCCTTATATTCCAGGGCCTCCGGCACCGTCACGTCCTCCACCAGCACACGGGCGTTGGGAATCCCGCCGCCGTACTCCTGCTCCATCACGTCCAAAGCCAGGGTGGAGGCGCTGGAGGCGGGGAGATAGTCCTTGATATCATAGTTGACACCGACCAGGGATTGGCAGAGCAGGCACACAACGAAAAGCGCCGCGAACACGAACCAGACCAGCTTGGGATGCCGGACGACCCCCGTATAAAATCTTCGCACCCGCACGCCTCCTTCCGTTTTTTAATATTTTAATATATAGAGCATACTCTTTTCGGCCTGAAATGTCAAGCCGACGGCGGCCTTTATCCTAAAGGCAACACCGCGCAGAGCGGACTGCGGTGCCTTGCGGCAAATTTCCGCCAGAACCGCGTTCTGCTCCCCCTGGCCCTGCTGCTGGCGGGCCTGCTGGCCCTGGCCGGCTGCCGCCCCAGCACGGCCCTGACCCAGCTGCGCAACGCCAGCGTGGCCCTGAACCCCAGCACCGAGGATATGCTGACCAACGACGAGGAGGCGCGGGTGGAATACGGCGTGCAGGAGTACATCTCCGTAAGCAGTTACTATGGATATTGGACGGACACGGGCCGCACCATCGTGGCCGACACCGGGGTGGCGGTCATCCGCATCGGCTCTCTGTTCCGGCCCCTGAGCGACTATATGGCCTACTCCAACGTAACCGACTTTTCCGCCCAGCCCTATACCAATCAATACGACTCCAGCACCACCGTTTCCATCGGCTCCAGCGGCAATTCCAAGTCTTTCGGCTATCTGTGGCAAGAATACACCAGCGCCAACGAAAACCGGCCCGGACAGACCCTCAGCGGCCAGCTGTGCTACATCTCCCCCCTGCGCAACTACTTCTACGGCACGGTCAGCAACCGCACCTATTTCTGGAGCACCGGCCAATTGGTTTCCGGCTCCATGGCCTCCGAGATTATCAACGCCAGCAGTTCTTACAGCAACAGCCTGAGCCTTGGCTCGGTACCGAACCTGGGCGCAGAAGGTTTTACCACCGTCATTGCCAGAGACAGCGAAACCGCCCAGTCCCTGGCGGACAGCCTGAGCTGGCAGACAAACAAAACCACCGGCACCATCACCGCCACCACGGCGGTGGGCAACGGCTCCAGCGACGTCATCAACGCCCTGGTCACCAAAGTCTCCCTGCCCGATACCGACGCCGTTGTGTCCGATCCCTACGCCTACTCCAACCTCTCCGGCTCCTGTGAGATCTGTGTCAATCCCACCGGCCTGGGGGACTGGGTGGACGGCTCCCCGGAGAGCATTTTGGAGGCCGTCTGGATTGCCTGGAGGGTGCAGGGCTGTTATGAGACGCAGGAGGACGTGGAGGAAATTATCCAGGACTTTTACGAGACCTTCTACCATTACACTCTGAGCGAGAGCGAAATGGCCGCTATCCTGGCCGGCCCTGCCGCCGGGGAAACGTAAGCGCCGCCTTTTGGCGTGAAAATACAATTTTGTTCCCTGCCTGGGGTGGTTTCCCCGCTCCGGGCTCCACACCACAAACCGGCCCCTCCCACCGCACGATTCCGGGAGCGGTCAAAAACGAAAGGAGTTTTTCATGAAAACCTTTAGGAAACTGACCAGCCTTGTTCTGGTCCTGGCTATGGTTTTGTCCATGGTCATGACCTGCGCCATGGCGGAGGAGGACGGCGCTTCCGCCACCGTCGTCCAAGTGAGCACCGGCGCGGAGTTGAAAACGGCTCTGGCGGACGCCACCTACGACCCGGTCACCATCCAGCTGACCGCCGACATCAACATGACAAGCAGTACTCTGATTACCTCCATTGCGCCCAGCGACGTCACCATCGACGGCCAGGGCAAGTACACCCTGAGCGCCCCCTCCGGCAGCGCCGGGGCCTACACTTTGTTCGCCATCTCCAAACCCAGCGGCAAATCCCTGACCTTTCAGGATTTGACCATCGACGCCGGGAACCAGCAGCTGCTCTCCCTGAGCGGCGGGTCTGATACCACCCTGACCTTCTCCGGCGCCACCCTGCAAAATCTCTACGGCTCCAGCGCCAACAACGGCGGCGTCACCGTTGCCGGCAGCGGCACCGGCAACGAAATCACCTGCGGCGTGGCCTTTGAAAACACCACGGCGTCCGGTACCGGCACCCTGCTGACCGTGCGGTACGCCGACCTGGCCGCCGATGGCTCCAGCTTCACCACCTCCGCGCTGGAGGGCGGCGCCGTGATCAATCTGCGGGCCGGCGGGGCGTCCTATCAGTGCCAGGCGGTTGTAACGGACAGCGCCGTGGCCTGGACCGATGAGGACGCGGGCGGCCTGTTCAACGGCATCGCCGTAAACGGTTACTGGACCCTGACCCTGGACGGCGGCTCCACTGTGACCGGCGCGGAGACCTACACTCCGGAGGAAACCTATAAGGGCAGCGACACCGGCTGCGCCGCCGTTTACGCCGCCGCCTCCAGCAACCTGATTCTGAACGACTGCACCATCTCCAACTCCGACGGCTCCGACGCCCTGATTCGCCTGATTTCCTCCTCCGCCACCCTGCAAACCGACGGCGGCGTTAAGGGCAGCCCCCTGGTGCTGTTCCCAGCCGGGGCGGAAATCCTGATTACCGATTCCATGCAGTCCACGCTGCGCTTCGCATTCTACAGCGCCACCGCCTCCAGCGGCACCGTCACCGTCGTCCAAAATTCCGAGGCCATCTCCGGCAGCGACCCTGTTGTGGCCGAAGGCAGCGGTTACACCCTGACGACGGCAGACTTGGCCTATCTGGTCTATAACGACACCTCCTCCCCCCGCACCCTGACTCTGTCGAACAACACCGCCGTACTCTCCCGGGCCAACCTGACCAGCAGCATGGTCACGCTTCTGGAGCCGGATGACACAGCGGCGGACGGAACCCCCATCTACATCGCCACCTGGGACAGCGACTCTGTGACCCCCGAGGTGCAGGTGGTCACTGCCAGCGGCGCGGTGGTGGACAGCGGGAATTACACCCTCAGCTACACCGGCAACACCATCCCGGACGGCACTGCGGCGGGGACGACCCTGTCCGCCAGCGTCAAGGTGACCGGGCAAAATGACTTTGTAACAAACATCGTCACTGTGTACTTCCAGATTCTCGTCTCCGACTATATCGACCTGGGGGCGGAGGACGCGCAGGCCGACGTGGACATCACTTATAGCGCTGACGGCGGCTATGTCATCACCGTCACCTACGGCGGCGCGGTGCTGGAGGAGGGCACGGACTACACCGTCTCCTACTCCATCGACACCGACACCTATACCACCACCGTCACCATTTCCGGCAAGGGAACCTACGGCGGCTCTTTCTCCAAAACAATCGCAATCCTGGGCCAGCAGACGGCTGTGGCCTATGTCAGCGACGAAGCGGAACTGACCGCCGCCCTCAACGCAGGGGCCAGCAAGATTTACTTTGAAGACGACATCCAGGTGGACAGCGCCGTGGAGATTGACCGCGCCGTCACCATCGACGGCCAGGGGTACACCCTGAGCGCCGGAAACCTGGGCACCACCGCCGACGGTACCACCGACGGCAACAAAGCCGTCGCCCTGCTCAGCGTGACCGAGGACGGCGCGCTGAACGTGACCGGCCTGACGGTGGACGGCAAAGACCAGGCCCGCTGCCTCTATGTGGCCGGGACAGCCGTGCTGACCGGCGGCACCGTGCTGACCGGCGGCGGGCTGGACGGCTCCGGCACCAGCGAGCGGGGCCTGGCCGTGTACATCGATGAGAACGGCTCCCTGACCGTAACCGACGGGGAAATTCGGGACATCACCGACTACACCTACGTCACTCCCATCGTCAACCTGGGCATCCTGACTCTGGAAGAGAACGCCTATCTGACCAATCTGCCCTCCGTTTATTCCTCCATTCTCAACCTGGGCGAGCTGAACTGGTACGGCGCTGACTTCGACGTAGACGCCGGCGACGGTTTTTACACCAACAACAGCTACAGCGGCACTTCCGCCGGAACGGTCATCGAAAACCAGGGAACCTTCACCATGACCGACGGCAACATCTCCGGCTATGTGCTCAACAGCAGCGGCGGCTACTCCTCCACCCGCACCACCGCCTACTTCGGCGCGGTGCATAATGCCTCTGGGGCTGTGTTCACCATGAGCGGCGGCTCCATCTCCGGCTTTGGCACCCTGACCACCTCCGGCACAAACAACACCAAATACCCATCCGCCGGCGGCGGCGTGTCCAACAACGGCACTTTCACCATGAGCGGCGGCCGCATCTACGGCAACACCAGCGACACCGGCGGCGGCGTGTACAACGCGGGGGTGTTCTACCTGACCGGCGGCACCATCTCCACCAACTCCGCCACCTACGGCGGCGGAGTGTACAACAACAATACAGAGAATGTGACAGCCGACCTGACGGTTGACGCGGCCCAATTCTACATGACCGGCGGCACCATCACCAGAAACACCCTGACCTCCAGCACCCTGACCACCAACACAGAAGGCAACATGGGCAACCAGAGCGCCACCGCCAGCATCTCCACCGGGGGCAGCGCCCTCTATGTCAGCGGCGGCAGCACCGCCGTTATCTCCGGGGGCACCATCTCCGGCGGCACCACCGACACCAATGGAACCGTCAGCGCCACCCTGACGGCGGCGGACGGAACCGAGGCCACCCAGGCCGTCAACTCCGGGATTGCCGTGGTTCCATCCAACAACTCCCAAGGCGGCATGACCAGCGGCGCCTTTACCTCCTCCACCGCCGCCGACGCCACTCTGACCGTCACCGGCAGCCCAACCATCAGCGTGGACATCCTTCTGGTCAACTTCGGCACCTCCACCCTGTCGGCAGACCTTCTCAACCTGAACGGCGACGGCTTTGACGGAGAGGACACTTCCACCTACGTGTACACCATCACCAGCACCGAGGCCACCGAAAATTCCGTCGGCGCGTATCTGACGCTGGACGGCGGACTGGAAACCACCCTGTCCGTCAACACTCTGGACGTCACCGCCTCTGTCATCAACTTTACCAACCTGACTTCCATCGCCGGATATAATGTTTACACATCTATTTCCACCATCCTGATGTATCTCAATCTTGATGGGAACCTCCTGGCCATCTATGATGAGGACGTGGAGTCCAGCGAGGCCGACGCCGCCCTGTTTGCCCTGTCCACCGACGGCGGCCTTTACCTGACCACAGATTCCGACGGAAACGACGCCTGGGCCATCTGCGCCCACAGCGAACTGGAATATGTGGAGGCCGTGGAGGCCACCTGCACCGAGGACGGACACATCGGGTATTACCAATGTGCCGTCTGCGGGGCCATGTTCGATGAGGACGGCCAGACGCTGACTGAGGAGGATGTCATTGTGGCCGCCGCAGGACAGCACACCTGGGCCATCGTGGAGGCCACCGCCGCTACCGCCACAGAGACCGGCCTGAGCGCCGGGGTACAGTGCAGCGTGTGCGGGGAATGGCTGATCGGGCAGACTGTGATTCCCGCCACCGGCGAAACCGGAGGCAGCGATAATGTCGATAATAACGATGATGTAGACAATAACGATGATGTTGACAATAACGATGATAATGACAACAATGGTGATACCGACGGTGATAATGACAATGCCGCTGACTTCCTGTTCGACGACGTGACGGACGAGAACCAGTACTATTACACTGCGGTGTACTGGGGCTATGAAAACGGCATCGTGGCCGGCACTACCACCACCACCTTCAGCCCCAACGCCGACTGCAAACGCGCCGAGTTCGTCACCTTCCTGTACCGCATGGCTGGGGAGCCTGAAGTGACCGACACCGCCACCAACTTTACCGACCTGGACAGTACCGCTTACTACTACAACGCCGTGCTGTGGGCGGAGGACAACGGCATCGCCTACGGCGTGACCACAACCACCTTCGGCCCCGACACGTCCATCACCCGCGACCAGGCCGTCACCTTCCTGTACCGGGTGGCCGGGGAGCCTGAAGTGACCGACACCGCCACCAACTTTACCGACCTGGACAGTACCGCTTACTACTACAACGCCGTGCTGTGGGCAGAAGACAAGGGCATTGCCGCCGGCACCACGAATACCACCTTCAGCCCCGGCACCACCTGCAACAGGGCCATGATGGTCGCCTACCTCTACCGCTACGCCGCAGCGGACTGACCGCAGCAGCTTTCGCCGCTTTTCCCCCGCCGCTTTGCGGCGGGGGAAAAGCGTATAGAGGGGTATGCCCGCGCCTTACGGCGCTCCTAATCCTGCGCTTTTTGCGCGGGGCTGTGCCTATCGGCCATCGCCCCCTGTATTTGCGCTAAAGAGGAATTGGCCATTCACACAGCGCTTCAACGCCTTTTTCTGCAACAAAATC
>JAJPXI010000053.1 GCA_021205585.1 Oscillospiraceae bacterium | reverse complement strand
GTCGCAAAATTTCTCGCCATCCGCTCTTGCCGATTTAATCAGTCCTTCCCTAATCTTTTACTTACATGTTTATTGTAACATGGAAACACCGCCCATGTCAACCATAAAGTCCATTTTTTCGACAACTTTACTATGGCTTTACATCTCCCGCCCCAGGCGGTCCTTGAAGTCCCCGTAGCCAAAGGCTTTCAGGCACTCCAGCGCCCCGTCCTCCCGGCGGGCGTAGATGGGGGGCAGGGGCAGGCCGTTGAAGGTGTTGTTTTTGCAGGTGGTGTAGATGGCCATGTCCCCAAACAGCAGGAAATTCCCCGGCGCAAGAGGCCGGTCAAAGCCGTACTCCCCCATCACGTCCCCGGCCAGGCAGGTGGGGCCGCCCAGGCGGAACATATACCGCCCCTCCCCCGCTTCCCCCGCGCCGTACACCGAGGGGCGGTAGGGCATCTCCAGCACGTCGGGCATATGGCACGCGGCGCTGGCGTCCAAAATGGCCGTGGATACCCCGGCGTTTTCCACCACGTCCACCACCCGCGCGGCCAGATACCCGGCGTTTAAGGCCCAGGCCTCTCCCGGCTCCAGATAGACCTGGAGGCCCCATCGCTCCGCCGCCCTGCGGATACAGCCCTCCAGCCGGGGGACGTCGTAGCCGGGGCGGGTGACGTGGTGCCCGCCCCCCATGTTCAGCCACTGCATCCGGGGCAGGACACCCCCAAAGCTTTCCTCCACCGCCGTCAGGGTTAGCTCCAAGGCGTCGGCATCCTGTTCGCAGAGGGTGTGAAAATGCAGGCCGTCCAGCAGGGCGGCCAGCTCCGGCGTCATCTCCCTGTCCCACTGCTCCCTTGTCACCCCCAGGCGGCTGCCGGGGGCGCAGGGGTCGTAAATGGGGTGATTCTGGGTGGAGCATTGGGGGTTGATCCGCAGACCCACGCTCTTTCCCCGCGCTTTGGCCGAGGGGCCGAAGCGGGAGAGCTGACGGGGGGAGTTGAATACGATATGGCTGGCGTACCCCAGCATTTCCTCCCACTGCTCCGCCCGGTAGGCCGGGGAAAAGACGTGAACCTGTCTGCCCGGCATCTCCTCAAAGCCCAGACGGGCCTCGTACAGGCCGCTGGCCTCCGTGCCGTCCACATAGGGGGCCAGCAGAGGGTATAAGTTAAAATTAGAAAAGGCTTTCTGGGCCAGCAGCATCTTGCAACCGGTGCGCCGGGCCACCCCCGCCAGAAGCTCCCCGTTGCGGCGCAGGGCCTTTTCATCCAGGATATAGCAGGGCGTGGGCAACGCGCCGAACAGCTCCTCCGGCTCCCGCCCCTCCAATCCGGCGAACGGGGGCCGTCGATCCGCTCCCCTCACTCCACCAGCGCCGGGGTATGGCTCTCCCTGCGGGGCAGGCCGTATCGCTCCAGCGCCTCCAGAAAGGGGTCCGGATCCAGCTCGTCCACGGTGTACACCCCCGGTTTCTTCCATTTTCCGGTCAGCAGCATCAGCGCCCCACACATGGCGGGCACGCCGGTGGTATAGCTGACGGCCTGGCTGCCCACCTCCTTGTAGCACTCCTGGTGGTCGCAGACATTGTAAATATAGTAGCTTTTCTCCCGTCCGTCCTTCTTCCCCGTGAAGATGCAGCCGATGTTGGTCTTCCCTTTTGTGCGCGGGCCAAGGCTGGCCGGGTCGGGCAGCAGGGCTTTCAAAAACTGGATGGGGACAATGGGCCGGCCTTCAAACTCCACCGGGCTGGTGGACAGCATCCCCACATTCTCCAGACAGCGCATATGCTCCAGGTAGCTCTGGCCGAAGGTCATGAAAAAGCGGATGCGGCGGGCCTCCGGGATGGTTTTGGCCAGGCTTTCGATCTCCTCGTGGTGGAGCAGATACATATCCTTCCGCCCCACCTGGTCAAAGTCGTACTCCCGCTTGACGCTCATGGGGGGGATCTCCACCCAGCGCCCGTCCTCCCAGTAGCTGCCAGGGGCCGACACCTCCCGCAGGTTAATCTCCGGGTTAAAATTGGTGGCGAAGGGGTAGCCGTGGTCGCCGCCGTTGCAGTCCAGGATGTCGATGGTGTCAATGGTATCGAACTGGTGCTTTTTCGCGTAGGCGCAGTAGGCCTGGGTCACGCCGGGGTCGAAGCCGCACCCCAGCAGGGCGGTCAGCCCGGCCTGTTCAAACCGCTCCCGGTAGGCCCACTGCCAACTGTAATCGAAATAGGCGGAAAAGCCCGCCTCCCGGCACCGGCGCTCGTAAACCGCCCGCCACTGGGGGTCATCGGTGTCCTCCGGCTCATAGTTGGCCGTGTCCATGTAGTCCACGCCGCAGGCCAGGCAGGCCTCCATAATGGCCAGATCCTGATAGGGCAGGGCGATGTTCATCACCAGATCCGGCCCGTAGGCGCGGAGGAGGGCGGTCAGCTGGCCCACGTCATTCGCGTCCACTTGGGCGGTGGTCAGCCTGGTGGCCGTTTTCGGGGCCAGACTGGCGGCCAGGCGGTCGCAGTTTTCCTTTGTACGGCTGGCGATACAAAGTTCGGTAAAGACCTTGCTTGCCTGACAGCACTTGTGAATGGCGACGCTGGCCACGCCGCCGCAGCCGATGACAAGGACTTTCACTTGCGCGCACGCTCCTTTTCAATGTTTTCATGAAATCCGTCCGGCCCGTGGAGGGCCAGAATCAACTCCCGCAGCACCTTACAGGCGGTGGCGGTGGACACGCCGCTGGGATCCAGGGCGGGGGCCAGCTCCGTCAGGTCGGCGGCCACCACGTTGGCGGCGCAGGCGGTCAGGATGGCCCGGAGCAGCTGGATAAAACTTACTCCGCCGGCCTCCGGCGTACCGGTGCCGGGGAGGGCCGACGGGTCCAGGCAGTCCAGGTCGATGGTCAGATAGACCGGACAGTCCTCCTCCCGCAGCCGGACGACCAGGGCCTCCAGGCCGGTAAAGTCGAACCGGTGCAGCTGCGTGTGGGCCTCGGCAAAGCGGAACTCCTCCCGGTCACCGCTGCGGATACAAAACTGGTGAATACGCCCGTCCCCCACCAGCTCGTGGCAGCGGCGCAGCACGCAGGCGTGGCTCAGCCCGGTCCCCAGGTACTCCTCCCGCAGGTCGGCGTGGGCGTCGAAGTGCAGGATGTGCAGATCGGGATACCGGCGAGCGGCCGCCCGCACCGCCCCCAGGGTGACAAGGTGCTCCCCGCCCAAAAGCAGGGGCAGCTTGCCGTCCCCTAAAATTTCCTCCGCCCTGGCCTCGATGTCCCGCAAAGCGGTCTCCGGGCTGCCGAAGCACAACTCCAAATCCCCGCTGTCGAACACGGCACAGTCGGTCAAATCGGCGTTCTGATAAGGGCTGTAGGTCTCAAGCCCGAAGCTCTCATGGCGCATGGCGGACGGGCCAAAGCGGGCGCCGGGGCGGAAGCTGGCGGTGGAGTCGAAGGGCGCGCCGTAGAGCACCATCCCGGCGGCCTCATAGGGTGCGCCGCAGCCCAAAAAGGTCTCCACATTGGGCCTCATGGCTCCACCTCCAGCAGCATCTCCTCCAGAAAGGCGGGCAGCCAGAAGGCCCCCACATGGAGCTTGGTGGTATAATACCGGGTGTGCAGGTTCAGCTTTTTCCAAGCCTCCGGGTCAAAATCGTCGATGGGGTGATATTTTTTGCTGGCAAAACCGAACAGCCAGTAGCCCGCCGCGTAGGTGGGGATGTGGGCCTGGTAGACCCGGCTGATGGGGAAGGTGCTGGCGATGCGCTTATGGCTGCGCTGCATGGCGTGGGCGTCCTCGGCGTAGAAGGGGCTGCCCTGCTGATTGACCATAATGCCCTCCGGGCGCAGGGCGTTGTAGCAGTTTCCGTAAAACTCCAGGGTGAACAGCCCCTCCGACGGGCCGAAGGGGTCGGTGGAGTCCACCACAATCAAATCATAGGCCGCCTCCCGACGGCGGATAAATTTCAGGGCGTTTTCAAAGTAGATATGCACCCGGCTGTCGTCCAGGCGGCAGGCATTGCTGGGCAGGTAGGCCCGGCAGGCCTCCAGCACCAGCGGGTCCATCTCCACCAGGTCGATGCGCTCCACCCGGTCGTACCGGGTCAGTTCCCGCACCACGCCCCCGTCCCCCGCGCCGATGACCAGAATGTCCTTGATGCCGGTGTGCACTGCCATGGGGACGTGGGTGATCATCTCGTCGTAGACAAATTCGTCCCGCTCGGTCAGCATCACGTTGCCGTCCAGGGCCAGTACCCGGCCAAACTCCGGGGTCTCAAAAATGTCGATGCGCTGGTAGCTGCTCTGCTTGGAGTATAAATGCTGATTCACCCGGATGCTGTGCTTGACGTCCGGGGTATGAAATTCGCTGAACCACAGTTCCATGGGTGCCGCTCTCCTTACATAAGCACGTTGATGCGCTCCAGCCGGGGGTCCTCCGGGCCGGTCATGCTGCACCCCTTGGCCTTGGCGTAGGCGATATGCTCCAAAATCTCGGCGGTAATGCGCTCCCCCGGCGCCAGGATGGGGATGCCGGGGGGATAGCACATGACAAACTCGCTGCACACCCGGCCCCGGCTCTGCTCCAGGGGCAGGCTGACCTTTTCCGCGTAGAAAGCCTGCTGGGGGGTGGTGACCACTTCGGGGTCGATATACTCCTGGCTGAGCAGGCCGGCCCCGTCGGTCTGATAGCGCCGCCGGATCTCCGCCAGGGCGCTGACCAGCCGCTCCACCTCCTGGGGCCGGTCCCCGATGGACAGGTAGGCCAGGATGTTCCCAATATCCCCAAATTCAATCTGAATATCATATTCGTCCCGGAGGATGTCGTAGACCTCAATGCCGGCCAGGCCGATCTCCAGGGTGTGGATGCTCAGCTTGGTGGTGTCGAAATCAAAGATGGAATCGCCGTTGACCAGCTCCCGGCCAAAGGCGTAATAGCCGCCCACGGCGTTGACCTCCTGCCGGGCGTACTCGGCCATGTCCGCCACCTGATGGAACACCTGTCTCCCCCGCAGGGCCAGGTTCCGGCGGCTGATGTCCAGGCTGGACATCAGCAGGTAGCTGGCCGAGGTGGTCTGGGTCAGGTTGATAATCTGGCGCACATAGCCGCTGTGGATGTCCGGCCCGGTCAGCAGGAAGCTGGACTGGGTCAGGCTGCCCCCGCTTTTGTGCATGGACACCGAGGCCATGTCCGCCCCCGCCTCCATGGCGGACGCGGGCAGGCCCCCGCCGAAGTAGAAGTGGGTGCCGTGGGCCTCGTCCACCAGGCAGCGCATCCCGGCGGCGTGGGCCATTTTGACCACGGCGCGCAGGTCGCTGCAAATCCCGTAATAGGTGGGATTGTTCACCAGCACCGCCACGGCGTTGGGGTGCTGGGCGATGGCCCTGGCCACCTGCTCCCGGCGCATCCCCAGGGAGATGCCCAGGCGCCGATCCACCTCCGGGTTGACGTACACCGGCACCGCGCCGCACAGCACCAGGGCGTTGATGACGCTCTTGTGGACGTTGCGGGGCAGGATGATTTCATCCCCCCTCTTGCACACGGTCAGCACCATGCTCTGCACCGCGCTGGTGGTGCCCCCCACCATCAAAAAGGCGTGGGCCGCCCCAAAGGCGTCTGCGGCCAGCTCCTCGGCCTGGCCGATGACCGAAACCGGGTGGCACAGGTTGTCCAGGGGCTTCATGCTGTTTACGTCCACCCCCACGCACTGCTGGCCCAGAAAGGCGGTCAGCTCCGGGTTCCCCCTGCCCCGCTTGTGACCGGGTACGTCGAAGGGAACCACCCGTTTTTTGCGGAAGGCCTCCAGCGCCTCGTAGATGGGCGCGCGGTTCTGATCCAGTTTGTCCTGCTTATCTGCCACGCCTTCCGCCTCCCGTCGTCCCTCAGAGTTTCCCCAAAAAACAAAAATGCAAGCCGCGCACCAGCGCAGCTTGCGTCGTCCGACGGGCCTTTCGTCCTCCGGTCGGAGGGTACGCCCGCGGCAAATCCCGCTCTCAAAAAGAGTATTGCCCGCGCAAACAAGGGCATTTTACCACACCGGGTCATTCTTTGTCAATCCCTTGCGCCATTTTGCGCATTTTTTCCTTGACAACTCTCCAGGGGCGGCGTATAATACAAATAACATATGAACGATTGCTCATTTGTTTAATTGTAGAGAGGGAGATATGCGATGGACACAGAGCAGGCAATCCGCACGGAGCAGGACAACTGCGGCTGCGGCCACGGCCATGAAGAAACCCATAACCACGAGCATGAGGAACACCATCACCATGGCCATGACCACGAAGGCCACCACCATGACAAGGGGGATGGCTGCTGCAGGCCGGAGGAGACGGTTTCCGCCGGGGAGGAGCAGCGGGTCTACATCGTGGAGGGGCTGGACTGCCCCAACTGCGCGGCTAAGATTGAGGCCAGGCTGGCCCAGCTGCCCCAGATCAGCGCGGTCTCGTTGGCCTACGCCACCAAACAGCTGCGGGTGACCGCCGCCAACCAGGACGAGCTGCTGCCCCTGCTCCAGCAGACGGTGGACGCGGTGGAGGACGGGGTGACGCTGACACCCAAAAAGCACCCCGCCGGGCGCACCGGCGTGTACATTTTAGAGGGGCTGGACTGCCCCAACTGCGCGGCCAAAATCGAGCACAAGCTGAACACCCTGCCGGGGGTGTCCCAGGCCACTGTGACTTACGCCACCCTCCAGCTGCGGCTGACCGCCGACAATCCGGACGCGCTGATTCCCGCCGTCCAGCAGGCCATCGATGCCATGGAGGAGGGCATCACCGTGGTGTCCAGGCAGCGCACGGAGCGGGAGGCCCCGGCGCAGCAGGACGGGGAAAAGGAAAAGAAGCTGACCCACGAGCAGAAGAGCCTGCTGGGCATCGCCGTGGGCGCGGTCTTGTTCCTGGCTGGCCTGATTATGGATCACACCGCCGCCCCCCTGCCGCTGGAGCTGGCGTTCCTGATTGTGGCCTACCTGATTCTGGGCGGCCAGGTGCTGCTGACCGCCGGAAAAAACATCCGCAAGGGTCAGGTCTTTGACGAGAACTTTTTAATGTGCATCGCCACCCTGGGCGCGTTCGCCATCCAGGAGTTCCCGGAAGCTGTGGGCGTCATGCTGTTCTACCGCATCGGCTCCTACTTCGAGGAGCGGGCCACCGCCCAGAGCCGCACCCAGATTATCGACGCCGTGGATCTGCGCCCCGAGGTGGTCAACCTGGTGGAGGGGGACGACGTGCGCGTCGTCCCTGCGGAGCAGGCCAGGGTGGGCCAGGTGCTGCTGGTTCGCCCCGGCGACCGCATCCCCCTGGACGGGGTGGTGCTGGAGGGCAGCAGCCCGGTGGACACCTCCGCCATCACCGGCGAGCCGGTGCCCGTGCAGGTGCGGGAGGGGGACAGCGTGACCTCCGGCTGCGTGAACCTGTCGGGGCTGCTGAAGATTCGGGTGGAAAAGCCCCTGGAGGAGTCCATGGTCACCCGCATTTTGGACAGCGTGGAGAACGCCGCCGCCAACAAGCCCTCCATCGACCGCTTCATCACCCGCTTCGCCCGGGTGTACACCCCCATCGTGGTGCTGGCCGCCGTGGTAGTGGCCCTGGTGCTGCCCTTCCTGATTCCCAGCTGGCACTTCTTTGTGGACGCGGACTATGCCGGAACTGTGGGCGTGCTCCACGGCACCTCCGGCACCGCCTCCATCCTGACCGCCCTGACCTTCCTGGTCATCAGCTGTCCCTGCGCCCTGGTACTCAGCGTCCCCCTGTCCTTTTTCGCGGGCATCGGGGCCGCCTCCAAGCGAGGCATCCTGTTCAAGGGCGGCAACGTGCTGGAGGCCCTGGCCGGGGTGCGGGCGGTGGTCATGGACAAAACCGGCACCATCACCCAGGGCAGCTTCACGGTGCAGCAGGCGGTCTCCCTGCGCCCAGAGTACACCCAGGAGCAGCTGCTGGCCCTGTGCGCCGGGTGTGAGCAGTCCTCCACGCATCCCATCGCGGAGAGCATTCTCTCCGCCGCGAAGGAGCGGGGCCTGGACGTGGAACGGCCCTCCCAGGTGGAGGAACTGGCCGGCCTGGGCATCCGGGCCCAGCTGTCCTGCGGCACGGCCCTGTGCGGCAGCCGCAAGCTGATGCAGGCCAACCAGGTGGATCTCTCCGCCCTCCAGGACGGGGGCTTCGGCACCGAGGTACTGCTGTCCATCGACGGCGTACTGGTCGGCTATGTAGTCATCTCCGACGCGCTGAAGGAGGACGCCGCCTCGGCCATCGGCAAGCTGAAAAACCAGGGAATCGTCACCGCCATGCTGACCGGGGACGCCCAGGACAGCGCCGACCATGTGGCCGCCCAGGTGGGGCTGGACGAGATTCACGCCCGCCTGCTGCCGGAGGAAAAGCTGGAGCGGATGCGCCAGGTGCGGGAGAGCCACGGCAGCACCATGTTCGTCGGCGACGGCATCAACGACGCGCCGGTGCTGGCCGGGGCCGATGTGGGCGCGGCCATGGGCAGCGGCGCGGACGCCGCCCTGGAGGCCGCCGACGTGGTCTTTATGAACTCGGAGGTGGAGGCCATCCCCCGCGCCATCCGCATCGCCCGGGCCACCCGGATCATCGCCTGGGAAAACGTGTGGTTCGCCCTGGCCGTCAAGTTGGTGGTCATGGTGCTGGGACTGTGCGGCTTCGCCAATATGTGGGTTGCCGTGTTCGCCGACACCGGCGTGTCCATGCTCTGCCTGCTCAACTCCTTCCGGCTGCTGCGGAAGAAATTTTAACCGAACAAAGCCAATACGGCGAGGCCCCAAATCCCGATTTTGGGATTTGGGGCCTCGTTATCGGGAACCGCGCTTTTTTCATGCTGGGAATTCATTTGCGGCAGACAGCGCGGCGGGACTGTTCATACTGATTCCTCATAAAAGATAAATTTTTATTATGAAAAATTAGTATTATTTGTATTTTTGCGTTATGGAATTTATTTCTTAAGCCTGCATATAGTTGTTCTTGTTTGATTTGCCAGATAGGGTATTTTTTATCAATCCATCTTTGAAAAAGTTTATCAACTGTATAAAGTCGGAGTTGATCTATTACAAGGCACCCAACAAATATTGCTATACATTTCAATATGATATGAAGTAATAGACACGGGCTATTAAGGTAGTTAACATTGGGGAAAATCACTTCCCATATAACTTTTCTTGCCATACTATTGTCATGAATCAAGTAAATTCCAAGCGTTGACGCAGCAATGCGGTTAATGATGGCGCTGTGAAAGGTGAGATTCTTGAAATACATAAATATTCCTATCGCAAAAATAACGGCAAGGGGGCATGAATAATTTTTGAAATATGTAGCAGCATTTATAAATCTATCAATGCCTGTAATAGCTCCTGCTGCATCCATGACTAAAACGGAGAGAAGCATGAATCCGCCTGAACCTAAAGCAGCCCATAAATTCCATTTATTTGGATAGGCAAAATCATTTCCATACAAACGAATATATGCTCCCGTCAGGTACATAATTACAAAAAAATCAATGGAGGAGAATGACCAGGCATTGAGGGTAAACGTGGGTATTATACTCCACAGGATAAAAAATGTAACAAGCAGTCTTAGATACACTTTTTTATTGAGGCTTCTCAAAAAAGGGTTTATAAATGGGACAAGCAGGGAAAGCAAAAGATAATACACAACATACCAGTTGCCCCAAAACACAGGGAAAATTGCTTGAATTACAGATCTAAACGATACAGGTATAATTCCAGTTACAGACACTAAAATTAAGATTATCCATGAATAAAACGTCATTTCTACAAGTAATAGTATAATCCGCTTGTGCCCATTTTGTGATGTGACCATGAAATATCCTGAAATAATCGCAAAAATAGAACACGCAGGGCGTCCGAACATCGCAAGCATTTGGATCAATACTACGTTCCCATTCAAGTTGGCCAGAGTAAATGTGTCATATCTGCCATGAACGGAATAGTGGTGTAAAATTATTAGTATCATACATATAATCCGCAGCAATTCCAACCCGCTACTTCTTAATTTCCGTTGTCCCATTTCTGATTTCCCTTTCTGTGTAATATATAAAGGCTTTTTTACAACATTAAAACCACAGAATGTCCCTTCTGTGGTAAATAAAAAAAAGCAAACCCGAAAGTGAGGATGAAATAAACGGGAAACATCCCATTTATGCCCTGCTTTCGGCCAGCAGAAAGACCGGTTTAAGGAAAAGATTCCCTAATCCGGTCACATTGCTATACCCAAAATTTCCCGCGCAAAAAATTTCTGCTGATTTTCCAAATCATGTCTTGACAAGCCTGCCTAAATGTGCCACAATAAACAAAAACAGAGAAACAGCGACATATGTATCAGCAACAATTTACCACAGAAGGGACATTCTGTGGTAAATTTTTTTGGGCTGCGAAGTGGAATCATTTGAAAAAAGAGGGCCGTTTTCCGCCCAGGAAAGGCTGTACGCCGATGGCCTTGATTCGTCCCCCCGCGGGCGCACACGCAAGTGCGCCCCTACAAGGAAATCAGAACCAACTGCTTCTGCATTGCCGTCCCCCGGCCAGCACAGCAGTCTAGGGAAGCGCTGATTAAATCGGCAAGAGCGGGTGGCAGAAGATTTTGGTTCAG
>JAJPXI010000026.1 GCA_021205585.1 Oscillospiraceae bacterium | reverse complement strand
TGTCGCAAAATTTCTCGCCATCCGCTCTTGCCGATTTAATCAGTCCTTCCCTAATTTTCGAATCCGCCCCCGGAAGGGCTCCCCGGCGCAGACGGCCCCCCGCCAGCCCGGGCCGGACAGGCCGGTCAGTACGCAGCCCTCCGGCACCGCCGCCCGCCGCCAGGCCGCCAGGCCCTCCCCGGTGTATTTGATGACGCTCTCCACCTCGGTCCAAAGGGTGTAAAACGCGGGCCAGTCGCCCCCCAGCCGCTGGTAGCGCGCCCAGTCCTCCCCCTGGAAAATCCGGGCGGGCAGCTGGGGATTCCGGGGGCGCACCAACTCCAAATCCGCCCCCACCGGCCCATCGGACAGGGCGCACAGGGCCAGGCCGCCGCTGTGGGACAGGTTGAACTGTTTTTCCGGCAGGCCGGAAAACGCCGGCTTGCCCCCCGGCAGCCGCTCCACGGGGGGCAGGCGCTCCCACCCCCAGGCCAGCCGGGCGGCACACTCCAGCAGGGCGCAGGCGTCCCCCTCGGCCCAAAACACCTCCAGCATCCCGCCGCCTCCCTCCGGGCCGGAAACGGGCCGCGCTTTCCTTTTTAAAATATCGGCCCGTCCATATGTATGCGTCTAAAAGTATACCAGAGTTGGGGCCGATTGTCAAGAAATCGCGAGAGAAATATACAAAAAAAATCCATATCTGGGGGGGTAAAGCGGTGAATTTGGATGATATTTTGAAAAAAAGGGGTTTACAACGCCCGGCTCCTCAGGTATAATATTCTTTGTGTTTTATATGAGCCTGCTAAAAATCCAAAGAGTCCCATAAACTCTCGGAAATTTCTTGTAAAGGAATTGTGATACTATGAATAGTAACGTGAAGGACAACGAAGCTCAGCCCAGCACGGAAATTGAAATTGACCTGTCCCGTTTGTTCAAAGCCCTGTGGCGGCACGGGGTGGTACTGCTCCTGGCAGCTGTGCTGGGGGCCGCACTTCTCTTTTCCTGTTCATTTTTTCTGATTGCGCCCAAATACACGGCCACCGCCACCATGTATGTCAACAACGGCTCTAACACCAACAGCACCCTGAGTAGCTCCGACCTGAGCGCCTCCCAGAGCCTGGTGGATACCTATATCGCCATTTTGAAAACCCGCACCACCCTGGAGCAGGCCCTGGAGGCCACTGGGGCGCCCTACGACTATGAGGATCTGCTTGAAATGGTGTCCGCCGACTCTGTGGACGACACGGAGCTTTTCACCATCGCGGTCACCAGCACCGACCCGGAGGAGGCCGCCCTGCTGGCCAACGCCCTGGCGGAGCTGCTGCCCGACCGGATCACCAATTTGGTGGAGGGCGCCTCCGCCTATATCGCCGATTACGCGGTGATACCCACGGAGAAATCCTCCCCCAACGTGACCATATACACCCTGATCGGCCTGCTGGCCGGCCTAATCATCGCGGCGGCGGTCATCATCATCCGGGATTTGACCAACGATGAGATTACCCAGGACGAGGAGCTTTCTCAGCTGCACCCCGGCATCCCAATCCTGGCCTCCATCCCGGATCTCCAAACGCAGGATTCCTCCGGATACGGGTACGGCTACAGCGAGATGCCGGAGGGCGGCGGAAAGCGGGCCAAAAACAAGGATGGCAAACAGGCGGGCGGCGGCGACATGGTTGGGGAGCAGCTGAGCTTTGCCGCCCGGGAGGCCTATAAGATGCTGCGCACCAACATCACCCTGAGCCTGCCGGACAGCGGCGAGTGCAAGGTCATCGGCATGACCAGCTCCCTGGCCTTCGAGGGCAAGAGCACCACCAGCGTCAACCTGGCCTTCACCCTGGCGGAGTCCGGGAAGCTGGTATTACTGCTGGAGGCCGACCTGCGCAAGCCCAGCCAGGCGGATCGGCTTTCCATCAACCGCTCCCCCGGCCTTTCCAACCTGCTGACCGGCAACTGCACCATGTCCCAGGCCAGCCAAAAGACAGAGCTGCACAAAAACCTGTGCGTCATCACCGCCGGGGACATCCCCCCTAACCCCTCGGAGCTGCTGGCCTCCAACCGCATGGCCGAGTGCATCAAGAACTTCCAGGAGTATTTTGACTATATCGTGCTGGATCTTCCACCCATCACCGCCGTGACCGACGCGGTGCTGGCCGCCCGGCTGGTGGACGGGCTGGTGCTGGCGGTACACACCGGCTACTGCCGCCGCCCCGTTCTGCGGGACGCCCTGGGCCAGCTGGAATTTGCCGATGCCAAGCTGCTGGGCTTCGTGACCACCTTCAACAACATCAAGTCCAAGAGCTACGGACGCTACGGCCATAAATACGGCTATGGTTACGGTTACGGCTACGGCTATGGGGAATCCGCCGGCAAAAAGCAGCAAGGCGGCAAGACATGATCGACATCCATTCCCACGTCCTCCCCGGCATCGACGACGGGAGCAAATCCGTGGAGATGAGCGTGGCCATGCTGCGCATGGCCGCCAGACAGGGTGTGCGCGTGATGGCCGCCACCCCCCATTTTTACGCCTGGGAAAACACGCCCGAGCGCTTCCTGCGCCACCGCAAGCGCGCCTGGGAGGCCCTGCAGCCCCATCTGGAGGAGGGCTTCCCGGAGCTTGTCCTGGGGGCAGAGGTGCAGTACTTTGAGGGCATTACCCTGATGGAAGAGCTGGAGGAATTGCAGCTGGAGGGGCGGCGGCTGCTGCTGCTGGAGATGCCCTTCTCCCAGCGCTGGAGCAGCCGGATGATTTCCGACGTGGTTGAGCTGAACGGCCGTCGGAACACCACCGTGCTGCTGGCCCACATCGAGCGGTATATGGACTACCAGAAAAAGGACACCTGGAAAGCCCTCCGGGAGCAGGGCGTGCTGATGCAGTGCAACGCCTCCTTCTTCCTGGAGCGGAAAACCAGGCGCAAAGCCCTGAAAATGCTGAAGGACGGCGAAATCCATATGCTCGGCTCCGACTGCCACAACACCGACTCCCGCGCCCCTGACTACGGCGCCGCCGCCGAGGCCATCCGCGCCGCCTTGGGCGATATGCCCCTGGCGCACATGGAGCGCAGGGGACAGCGGCTGCTGGAGGACTGGATTAGCCCGCAATAAAACCGAAAAAGGGCCGCTGCAAAACAGCCCCACAGAAAAAACAAGGTTAGGTATCTAAGGAAGCACTGATTAAATGCGTCTGCGGCGTCTGGCGGAACTTTTCCGCCAAAAGTGCGTTGCAAAAGTTTGACATACACAAAGTATGCCTGCACTTTTGTGCCTTCTTTTGTCGCAAAATTTCTCGCCATCCGCTCTTGCCGATTTAATCAGTCCTTCCCTAAAGGAGCCTCTAAAGCGATTAACAAATGCGGCGGCTATTAAAACAAGCCATTTTTAATGTCTTGTTTAATCAGATTTCAGTATGAATGGGCGGCTGCATCCGCACACATAACAAGGGGGGCCTTATCAAAACGGCTGTTTTGATAAGGCCCCCTCTGTTTACAGCAGACCACGGCAATCCCGCCGTCCGTAGAGAACGGGCGGCGGGAAAAATTGGGGCGTTATACGTCTCCATGAACCTGCGCCCTCAGTCGTTTGGCCACCTCGGAAAATTTTTCACCCTATACGCCGTCGGCGATTTCCCTCTCCGCCGCAGCCAGTTTTCTAAAAGTCCGGCCAGCGACGTCTGTTGTTCGTAATCGTTCATACTCACACTGCCGCTTCACGCGGTTTTACCGGCCAGTTTCTGGAGGAAGAAGGGCATCACCGTCTCCCCATAGACGCGCAGGGCGTACTCCCCGTTGCAGATGCACCAGTCGTACAGCAGGGCCCGCTCGGCCAGGGCGTAGAGCTTGACCTGCTCGTTGACAGACAGATCCCGGCGCAGTTCCCCGGACTGCTGGCCCTCTTGGACGATGCGGCGCAACAGCTTGTAGTAGTACCGGCTGCGGTCCAGCAGGTGCTTCTCCCCCTTTGTGGTCAGCTGGGTGGACAGCAGGCGGGCCAGCAGGTCGATGGCCACGCTGTTTTCAATCATGTCGAACAGCTCCCGGTTGAGAAACAGCAGCTTTTCCATGGCCGTCCCAAGCTCCGCCAGCCGGGATTCCAGCTCCATGTACTTCTCGTCGAACAGGTAGGCCAGGGAGCCAAGCAGCACATCCTTGCCGTCGAAGTAGTGGTAGAAGGAGCCGCGGGAGGTCTCCGACTCGGCGATGATGTCGTCGATGGTGGTGGCCTCGTAGCCCTGGTCGTAAAAGAGCTTCCAGGCCGCTGCCACGATTTTTCCCTTGGTGTTCCGGGCTTTTTTCCGTCCCATGCCTTCCGCGCCCGTTACGCTTTTTCCACAATGACGCTGGAGTTTTGCCCGCCGAAGCCCAGGGCGTTGGACATGGCCCGGCGCAGGGGGGCCCGGAGGGGCGGCCCCGCGGGGACGATATTCAGCTCGCATGCCCCGTCCGGCTCCTCGCATCCCACGGTGGGAGGAATCAGCCCGGTCTCCAGGGCCTTGACGCAGGCAATCAGCTCGGTGATACCCCCCGCGCCCATCAGGTGACCCACGGCCCCCTTGGAGGAGCTGACGGGCACCGGGCGGCGGCCAAAGACCCGGTGCAGGGCGTTGGCCTCGGCCACGTCGCCCTTCATGGTGGCGGTGCCGTGGGCATTGATATAGTCGATGTCCTCCGGCTTCAGGCCCGCCTGGGCCAGGGCCAGCTCCATGCACCGGGCGGCCCCGGATCCGTCGGGGCAGGGGGCCACCGGGTTATAACCGTCGGTGTTGTTGCCCCAGCCCAGCAGCCGGGCCAGGACAGGGGCCTTGCGCTCTGCGGCCCGGCTCTCCAGCTCCAGCACCAGCGCGCCGCCGCCCTCGCCGGCCACAAAGCCGTCCCGCCGCAGGTCGAAGGGGCGGCTGTACCCGGTTTTGGACAGAGCACCGGTCCTGGACAGGCTTTGAATCGTGGACCCGCACAGGGAGGCCTCACCCGCCATGACCACCACCACATCGGCCGCCCCCGCCCGCAGGAGCATAGCCCCCAGAAGCACTGCGTCCCCGCCGGAGGCGCAGGCGGTACCCAGGCTCAGGCTGGGGCCCTTGAAGCCCTTTTCAATGGCCAGGCGGGAGGCCGTCATGTTGCCCATGAACTTGGTCAGAAATTTCGGCCCCGCCTTTTTTCCCTGCTGGAGAAACTCCGTCTGGGCGCGCCCGGCCAGGTTCAGCCCGCTGAGGGCCGAGGCCATGACGATGCCCACCCGCTCCGGATCCGCGCCGGTCAAATCACTCTGGGCCATGGCCTCCTCGGCGGACAGGTAGGCGTACTGCATGAAGGGCTCCATGTCCAGCGCCAGGCGCTTGGGCAGGTGGTCGGCGGGGTTAAAGTCCCGTATCACGCCCCCCCGGCGCACGGGGAACTCCTCCGGATCCCCCGGAAACTCGGAAATGCAGCAGCGCCCCTGGAGCAGAGTGTCCCAGTAAGTCTCCACGCCCACGCCGGCGCAGGTGACGGCCCCCATGCCGGTGATAACAATATGCTCTCCCATCCCTTACACCCTCTTGAACGCCAGGCAGGCGTTGTGCCCGCCGAAGCCCAGGGAGGAGGACAGGGCCAGCTCCGGCTGGAAGGGCCGGGCGGTCAGGGGGGTGTAGTCCAAATCCAACTCCGGGTCCGGATCGGTCAGGCCGATGGTGGGAGGCACGATCCCCTCCGTCAGGATCTTGATGGCGGCGATGGCCTCCACCGCCCCCGCCGCGCCCAGCATATGGCCGGTCATGGACTTGGTGGAGCTGATGACCGCCTTATGGGCCCGTTCCTCCCCCAGGGCCTGCTTGACGGCCAGGGTCTCGCAGGCGTCGTTGAGCTTGGTGCCGGTGCCGTGGGCGTTGATATAGATTTTGTCGGTGTCCAGCCCGGACTCCCGCACCGCGTCGGCGATGGCCCGGGTGGCCCCTTCCGCCTTGGGGTCGGGGGCGGTCATGTGGTAGGCGTCGGAGGTGGAGCCGTAGCCGCACAGCTCGCAGTAGATGGTGGCCCCGCGGGCCACGGCCCGGTCGTACTCCTCCAGCACCAATGCGCCGCCGCCCTCGCCCATGACGAAGCCGCCCCGCCGACGGTCGAAGGGCAGGCAGGCCGCCAGGGGATCCTCGGCGGTGGACAGGGCCTGCATATTGATGAACCCGGCCAGGGCCAGCTCGTTGACGGTGGCCTCCGCGCCGCCGGCAATCATCACGTCGGCGTATCCATGGCGGATGGCCCGCATGGCCTCGCCGATGGCGTTGCCGCCGGAGGCGCAGGCGGTGACGGCGGGCAGGGCCATGGCCTTGCAGCCGTAGCGCATGGAAATCATGCTGGCCGCCATGTTGGCAATCATCATGGGGATGAAGAAGGGGGAAATGCGCCGGGCCTTGCCCTCCAGCAGCTTCTGGTGCTCGGTCATAAAGGTGGCGATGCCGCCGATGCCCGTGCCGATATAGACGCCGAAGCGCTCGGCCTCCACCGTGCCCTCCACCCCGCTGTCCTCCACCGCCTGGCTGGCGGCGGCGATGGCCAGGCGGGCATAGGGGTCGCTGTGCTGGGCGTCGGCCTTGCTCATATACTGCAAGGGGTCAAAATCATGCACCTCGGCGGCGATTTTCACCTTGTAAGGCTCCGGGTCGAACTTGGTAATGCGCCCAATACCGCACTTTCCGGCCTTCAGGGCGTCCCAAAAGGCGGGCACGTCGTTGCCCAGGGGGGTGATGGCGCCCATGCCGGTGACTACAACTCGTCTGTTCATTCGTTATGCTCCTTTTCCATGCCGACCTCCAGCTCCAGCAGCTGAGCGGTCAGCTGATAAAACTCTGGATGGCGGGTTTTCAGATTCAGGGGGCGGCGGCTGTCCGCGTCCACAAAGCAGTGGCAGGAATATCCCTGGAGAACCAGCTCCCCGGTCTCCAGGCAGTGGATTTCGTACTCGTATTTGACCCGCACCCCGTTGAAGGCGGCCAGGCGGGTATAGACCTGGGCGGTCTGGCCGAAGCGCATGGGAGCGCGGTAGCGGCAGCGGACCTCCAGCACGGGCATCATAATGCCCTCGGCCTCCATGCGCTCGTAGGAGACGCCGTGCAGGGCACTGTACTCCAGCCGGGCCTCCTCCAGCCAGCGGACATAGTTGGAGTGGTGGACGATGGACATTTTGTCGGTCTCGTAATACTGCACCTTCCGGGGATACCACCAGGGAAAGGACGGCTGCTTTTTCATATCCGTGCCTTTTCTTTTGGGAGGATAGCGAAGGAGAACTCCGCCCTGACGCACAGCTGGCCGTTCACGCTGCCCGTCCCCTTGGCAAAGTAGAAGGGCGGCCTGACTTTCGTGACCTGGCATTCGGTTTCAAAGGTGTCCCCCGGCAGAACGGGCTTTTTGAAACGCACGTTGTTCAGCCCGGTGTACATGGGCACGGCGTCCTCGCTCATCCGGTCGGCCAGCAGCACGCAGACCGACTGGGCCAGAATCTCGCACTGGATGACCCCCGGCACCACCGGGTTGCCGGGGAAATGGCCCTGGAGGAACCACTCGTCCCCCCGCACATGGTAGACGCCCCTGGCCGTGTCCCCCACCCGCTCCGCGCTGTCCAGCAGCAGCATCTGCTCCCGGTGGGGGAGAATCTGTTTCAGTTCTTCCTGATTCAAGGTATTCCTCCTTTTTACAAACAGGCCATTGCGGAAGAAAAAATTTTTCCGCAATGGGCCTTTGTGTTTGTGGAAAATTACATGGCGATGCCGCCGTCGATGCGGATGACCTCGCCGGTGATGTACCCGGCCCCGGCCAGGAACACGGCCAGGTCGGCCACCTCCTCCGCCGTCCCCATGCGCCCCAGGGGGATGTTGGCCACCAGCGGGCTGTCCTCCAGGCCGGCGGTCATGTCGGTGCGGATAAAGCCGGGGGCGATGGCGTTGCAGGTGACGCCCCTGGGGGCCAGCTCCCTGGCCACCGACTTGGTCAGGCCCACGATACCGGCCTTGGCAGCGGCGTAGTTGGCCTGGCCCGCGTTGCCCATCAGCCCGGCCACCGAGCTGACATTGATGATACAGCCCTCCCTGGCCCGCAGGAACAGGGGACTGCAGTGGCGAATCAGGTTGAAGGTTCCTTTCAGGTTGGCGGCAACGACACGGTCAAAGGCTTCCTCTTTCATAGACAGAATCAGTCCGTCGGCGTTGATGCCGGCGCAGTTGACCAGGATCTGAATCGAGCCGAAGTCCTCCTTGACGGCGGCCACCAGGGCCTTGACGGCGGCGAAGTCGGCCACGTCGCACTGGTAACTTTTGGCGGTTACGCCCAGGGCGGCGCACTGCCCGGCCACCTCTTCGGCAGCCTGCTGATTCCCCGCGTACACCAGGGCCACGTTGGCCCCCTGGGCGGCCATGGCCCTGGCGATGGCCGCGCCGATGCCACGGGAGCCGCCGGTAATCAGGGCGGTTTTCCCTTTCAGCATGACGCCGCCCCCTCCGCCGCCTCGGCCAGGCTGGCGCAGTCCTCCACATGGAAGGTGCGCACGGTGGCGTCGGTCTTGCGGACAAAGCCGCACAGGGTCTGTCCGGGGCCAAGCTCCACCACCGTATCCACCCCGCTTTCAATCATGTGCTGCACGATGGCCGTCCAGCGCACGGGGCTGCACACCTGCTGCTGGAGCAGCTGGGGCAGCTGTTGCTCATAGGGGGGCTGGTAGGGCCGGGCGGTCACGTCGGAGTACAGGGGAATCTCCGGGGCGGAAAAGGCGGTCTGGGCCAGCTCCAGGCCGAAGCGCTCCCCGGCCTGGGCCATAAAGGGGGTGTGGAACGCGCCGGACACCTTCAGGGGCAGGCCCCGGCCTCCGGCGGCCTTGACCTGCTGGCAGAACTCGGACAGCGCCTCCTTGTCCCCGGCCACAACGACCTGGCCGGGACAGTTGTAGTTCACCGGCCAGACCTGCTCAAATCCGGTGCACAGCTGCTCCACCGTCTCATCGGGCAGCTTGACCACCGCCACCATGCCGGTGGGATGGGCGTCGGACGCCTCCTGCATATACTCCCCCCGGCGGCACACCAGCCGGAACCCATCCTCCAGGGAGGCCGCGCCGGAGTAAGTCAGGGCGGTCAGCTCCCCCAGGGAGAACCCGGCCAGGGTATCGGGGCGAACCCCGGCGGCGGTCAGGGCGCGGGCGGCGGCCAGCTCCACGGCGAACAGGCAGGGTTGGGTGTTGGCCGTCAGGGTCAGCTCCCCCTCCCCGGCCTCAAAGCACTGGCGCAGGGTGCCGGGGCGCAGGCGCTCCAGCGCGTCGAAGGTTTCACGGGCGGCGGCGTTCCCGTCGTACAAATCCCGGCCCATGCCGCTGTGCTGGGCGCCCTGGCCGGAGAACAGAAATGCTATTTTACCCATTG
Organism: Oscillospiraceae bacterium; assembly: GCA_021205585.1. GTDB lineage: Bacteria > Bacillota > Clostridia > Oscillospirales > Oscillospiraceae > JAJPXI01. Next base: position 1,352 of record JAJPXI010000026.1, on the reverse strand, counting down.
GGCGGCTCCCTTCAAAATCGGCTCGGCCTGCTCCATCATCTCCCGGATGATGTCGGCGGCGGGCTGCTCCTTGTTGACCATGGCGGCGCTCTGCCCGGCCAGGAAGCAGCCCTTGTCAATGTCCCCCTCCTGGACGGCGATGCGCAGCACGCCGGCGCCCAGGGCTTCCAGTTCCTCGTCGGGCATCTGGGAGTACTCCGCGGCGGTGTACCGCCGGGCAAAGGGAGTTTTCAGGCCGCGAACCGGGTGGCCCAGCCGGTGACCCGTAACCACGGTGCCCCGGTCGCCGGCCTTGAGAACCTTGTCCTTATAGTTGCGGTGGATATTGCACTCGTAAGCGGTCAAAAACCGGGTGCCCACCTGCACGCCGCAGGCCCCCAGCATCACAGCCGCCGCCACGCCCCGGCCGGCCGCGATGCCCCCCGCCGCGATAACGGGCAGATCTGTCACATCGCAGATTTGGGGCACCAGACACATGGTGGTCAGCTCTCCCACATGGCCGCCGCTCTCGCAGCCCTCGGCGATGACAGCGTCGGCCCCCAGCCGCTGCATCAGCTTGGCCATGGCGGTGGAGGCCACCACGGGGATGACCCGGCACCCGGCCTGCTTCCACAGCTGCATATACTTGGAGGGGTTGCCCGCCCCGGTGGTCACCACGGCCACGCGCTCCTGGGCTGCGGCCTGGGCCACCTCGTCGGCAAAGGGGCTTAAAAGCATGATGTTCACGCCGAAGGGTTTATCGGTCAGCCTCCGGGCGGCGGCAATCTGTTCGCGCACATAATCGGCGGGGGCGTTGCCCGCGCCGATGATACCCAGGCCGCCCCCGTTGGACACGGCGGCGGCCAGGGCCCCGTCGGCCACCCAGGCCATCCCCCCCTGAAACAAGGGGTACTGGATGCCCAGTTGGCGGCAGATGACAGAATCAATCATGACTTACAGCTTAGACTGGATAAAGTCCACCAGCTCGCCCACGGTCTCCACCTTCTGGTCCAGCTCGATTTCCTTGCCGATCTTGTCCTCCAGGTCCATCATCATCTCCACGGTGTCCAGAGAGTCGATGCCCAGGGAGGCCCAGGTGGTGTCCAGGGTGACGTCGCCGGGGCTGCAGTCGTTGCGCTCCACAATCAGTTCCTTGATGGCCTCAAAAATTTCAGTAGAATCCATGGTATAATACCTCCTAAATTTTGCTGGTTATCACTGATAACCAGGGGGTATTATACGGCATGGGAGAAGAAATGTCAATCCTCTTTTTGGCGAGGGGCGTCTCATACTCTCTTCAAAGTTGAAATGGGACATTTTAAGGAAACGCTGATTAAATGCGCCTGCGGCGTCTGGCAGAATCTTTCGGCCCA
>JAJPXI010000153.1:1120-10843 GCA_021205585.1 Oscillospiraceae bacterium | reverse complement strand
CTTGTGCAAAATCATTGCAAGGCACCGCAGTCCGCTCTGTGCGGTGTTGCCTTTACTGTACGGTTCATGACACCGCATTTGCGAAGCAAATGCGGTGTCATTGGCCATATGCCGCCTTGTGGCTATTATACCGTTCCATTCAGGCGGATGCAAGAAAAATTTTGCCGGGCGGGAAAATCAACATCTTGTGCCTCTCCGTAAACATTGGCCCAAGGGAATGTGGGCTCCAAACAAATTTGCCCAGAATTTTGTTGCAATATCGCTGATTTTGCCGGGTTTGCAGGGAAACTTTCCGTAAAAATTACGAAAAAAAGTGTTGCATTTTTTTGCGCCAGGCGGTATACTTGAGGGGACAGTGGAGCAAAGTGGGGCAAAAAAGAGCGAAATCCCATTAAAGTGGAGGAGGCGGACAGGCCGTGGGCAGCGTAACCGGAACCTATGAACACAGCATCGACCCCAAGGGCCGCCTGTTCGTCCCGGCCAAGCTCCGGGAGGAGCTGGGCCCCGTGTGCTACCTGACTTTGGGGCTGGATGCCTGCCTTGCCATTTACCCGGAGGAGAGCTGGAAGGTGTTCACCGATAAATTCGCCTCCCTGCCCATGACCCAGTCCAGGGCCATGCGCCCCATCTTTGCCAAGGCCGCCAAGTGCGAGCCGGACAGCCAGGGCCGCATTTTAATTCCCCAGTTTTTGCGCAAGTACGCCAAGCTGGACAGGGACGTGGTCATCATCGGCGTACACAACCGGGCCGAAATCTGGGACGCCGCCACCTGGTACGCTCAGGAGGAGGAGATGACCCCGGAGAAGCTGGCCCAGCTGATGGCCGAGCTGGAGTTTTAAGCCGTGGAGTACGTCCACCGCCCGGTGATGCTGGAGGAGTGTATCCAGGCGCTGAACATCAGGCCCGGCGGCCTGTACCTGGACGGCACCCTGGGCCGGGGCGGCCACGCCGAGGCCATCCTCCGGCGACTGGACGGGGGCCGGCTGGTGTGCATCGACCGGGACGAGGCCGCGCTGGAGGCCGCCCGACGGCGGCTGGAGCCGTGGCTGAACCGGGTGACGCTGATACACGGGAATTTTCAGGATTTGGAAACCATCTGCTCCGACCTGGGCCTAAAGGCCCTGGACGGGATGCTGTTTGATTTGGGGGTGTCCTCCCCCCAGCTGGACGACCCGGCGCGGGGCTTTTCCTATATGCGCGACGCGCCTCTGGATATGCGCATGGATCGCGCCCAGGCCCTGACCGCCCGGGAGGTGGTCAACCTGTGGCCGGAGGAACAGTTAAAAGACATTCTGTGGCGCTATGGGGAGGAGCGGTACGCCCCGGCAATCGCCCGGGCCATCGTCCGCCGCAGGGAGGACAGGCCCATCGAGACCACCCTGGAACTGGCGGAGCTCATCAAATCGGCCATGCCCGCCGCCGCCCTGCGGGAAAAGCAGCACCCGGCCAAGCGCTCCTTCCAGGCCGTCCGCATCGCGGTCAACGACGAGCTGGGGGCGGTAGAGCGTATGGTGGCCCAGGCGGTGCCCCTGCTGAAGCCGGGGGGGAGGCTGGTTGTGCTGACCTTCCACTCCCTGGAGGATCGCATTGTGAAAACCGGCCTGGCCCGGTGGGCCAGGGGCTGCACCTGTCCGCCGGATTTCCCGGTGTGCGTGTGCGGAAAGACCCCCCAGGTGCGGCTGCTCCCCCGAAGGGGGCGGACGGCCAGCCCGGAGGAAATCGGGGAAAACCCCCGCGCCCGCAGCGCCAGGCTCCGGGCGGCGGAAAAGTTGTAATATACACGTTCCGGACAAAACCCGGCGTCCGTGATATAGTGATATAAAGGAAAGGAGAACCCGCTATGGCCCAGACCAGAAGAAAATCCTCCCGATATGAGACCTACGGCAGCGTGGCCTACGAGCCCACGGGCGGCGGCGCGGTGATCACCATCCCCCGCCAGGGGGAGGCCGCCGAGCCCCTGCCCCATCTGCGCCCGAAGGAGCGGGCGAAAGCCCGGCCAAAGGTGGAAACACGCCCGGCGGGGGTGGTGTCCCCCTTCGCTGTCACCGGCTTTTTGTGCGTGGCGGTGCTGGCCGTGCTGATTCTGGTGTGCTGCGTGCGCCTGGCGGTGTACACCGACGAGGCCGTCCAGCTGCGCAGCGAGCTGTCCGACCTGGAGGATGAGGAGGCTCTGCTGCTGGTGGAGTACGAGCTGGCCTACGATTTGCAGGCCATCAAAGAGGAAATGCTGGCCAACGGCACTCTGGTGGAGCCCACGGACAGCCAGACGGTGGTGCTGGATCTGTCCGAGCCGGACAATATGGTGGTGTACGACAGCGACAGCGGCGGCGGTCTGCTGGACAAGCTGGGCGAGCTGTTTTCCGGGCTGTTCGGGTAACATATTCCCCCTCGGTGGCAGCATAGGATTGAGATAAGACGGGGAGCGGGCCATGCCCCTTCCCCAAGATCCGGCGACAAGGAACAGGGGCGCAGGAAATTGTTTCTGCGCCCCTCCCCACTCTCCCGATCGTTGCCCCGGCGCCTGGAGGTGAAGGCAGTGGAAGAACAGGAGCGCGCGAAGAAAAACGTGGATCGCAGGGCCAACCGGCGGGTGTTCTGGCGCACCTGCTTTCTGCTGGTGGTGTTCGGCGTGCTGATTTTCATCCCCCTGGCCGTCAAGCTGTGGAATATCCAGATTACCAACCACGACTATTACCAAAACCTGGCTATTGAGCAGCAGACCAGGGACGTGACGGTGTCCGCCAACCGGGGCACTATTTACGACGCCAACAGCAGTGTCCTGGCCGTCTCCGCCACCGTGCATACGGTGATCCTCTCCCCCAAGGACGTGGCCGAGCTCCAGGCGGACTACGCCGAGGCGGTGGAAAAGGCCGAGGCGGACGAGGGGAGCTACCCCGACTACCCGGAGCCCACCGGCGAGTTGATCGCCGCCGGCCTCTCGGAAATTTTGGGGGTGGACGAGAGCAACGTGCTGGAAAAGCTGGAAAACACCAGCCGCCAGTATGAGGTGGTGGCCTCCAAGGTGGAGGAGGATCTGGCCAACCAGGTGCTGGAGTTTATCGCGGAGTACAACCTGACCGGCGGAATCTACCTGGAGCCGGACACCAAGCGCTACTACCCCTATTCCTCCCTGGCCAGCCACATCATCGGCTTTGTTAACGCGGAAAACAGCGGGGCCTACGGCCTGGAGGCCAAGTATGACGACGTACTCTCCGGCGAGGCCGGGCGGGTCGTCACCGCCAAAAACGGGGCCAACACCGAGATGCTCTCCCAATACGAGACTTATATCGACGCGGTGGACGGCGCGGACATGACCCTGACCGTGGACGTCACCATTCAGTCCCTGCTGGAGTCCGCGCTGGCCGAGGGCATTGAGAAATTCGACGTGCGCTACGGCGGCTTCGCCATCGCCATGGACCCGGACACCGGGGCCATTCTGGGCATGGCCGCCACATCCAGTTCCACCGTGGGCTACGATTTGAACAATCCCAGCGCCATCGCCGACGAGGACACGGCCCAGGCCCTGGCGGAACTGGAGGAGAGCGGCGACGAGGACGCCTACCTGGAGGCCCTGAGCGAGGCCCAACTGGATCAGTGGCGCAACAAGGCCCTGAACGACACCTATGAGCCCGGCTCTACCTTCAAAATCCTGGTGCTGGCCGCCGCCCTGGAGGAGGGCGTGGTCAGCCTGGACGACACCTTCTACTGCTCCGGCTCCACCACGGTCAACGGCACCACCATCCGCTGCAGCAATCACGCCGGCCACGGTACCCAGACTCTGGCGGAGGCCCTGGCCAACTCCTGCAATCCGGCCTTCATCGAAATCGGCCAGCGGCTGGGGGCGGAGAAGTTTTACGACTATCTGGAGCGGTATAACTTGATCGGCACCACCGGCGTGGATCTGCCCGGGGAGGCCAGCAACAGCAGCCTGGTCTGGTCCAGGGACTACTTCACCAGCCTGGAGGGCTATCTGTCCCTGGCCACCGCCTCCTTCGGCCAGCGGCTGAAGCTGACGCCATTGCAGCTAATGAGCGCGGTTTCCGCCGTACTCAACGGCGGGTATCTGATGCAGCCCTATGTGGTGGACTACGCCGCGCAGGACGACGGCACCCTTGTATACAGCCACGAGGACACGGTGGTGCGCCAGGTCATCTCCGAGTCCACCAGCGAAACCATGCGCACCCTGCTGGAAGGGGTGGTGGACGGCGGCACCGGCAAAAACGCCTATGTGGCCGGCTACCGCATCGCCGGAAAGACCGGCACCTCCGAGACCGACGAGGACGACCGCTATGTGGTCTCCTTCCTGGGCGCGGCCCCGGCCAACGACCCCCAGGTGGTGGTTCTGCTGGCCTACGACGGCCCCACCCCCGTCTCCGCCGGCAGCAACTACACCGCCGGAGGCGTGTACATCAGCGGCGGCAACATGGCCGCGCCCATGGCGGGGCAGCTGATTGCCGACATTCTGGACTACATGGACGTGTCCACCCAGTATAAGGCGGAGGAGCTGACCGGCTCGGATGTCAGCGTGCCCAACGTGGTGGGCCTGGACGTGGACAGCGCCGGGGAGGCGCTGGAGGCCAGGGGCCTGACCTGGCGCACCGTGGGCAGCGGAGAGGAAATCACAGGCCAGCTGCCCGCCGCCGGCTCTGAAATCCCTGAAAACAGCCAGGTGGTGCTGTACCTGGGGGACAGCGAGGTGCCCGACGAGCAGGTGGAGGTGCCCGATTTGACCGGCCTTTCCCCGGAGGCGGTACAGACCGCCCTGAACGCCCTGGGCCTGTATATGCGGGCCACCGGCTCGGTGGAGTTCTACACCTCCACCACCACCGCCTTCTCCCAGTCGGTGTCCAGTGGGACTCTGGTGGATCCCGGCACCGTCATCGACGTCTATTTTGTAGACGGCAGCGTGGTAGACTTCGCCGGCGCCGCCGTTGAGGAATAGGCGGGCAGGAGGGGATGGGATGAAGCTGTCTCAACTGCTGGAGGGGGTGGCTCTGTCCCCCGGCTGCGCCGTGCCCGACATACCGATTTCTTCCATTTCTTATGATACCCGCACTCTGAAGCCGGGGGCGCTGTTCGTGGCCCTGCCCGGCTACCAAACCGACGGCCGCCGGTATATCCCCCAGGCCCTGGAGCGGGGGGCGGCGGCGGTGCTGTGCGCCGGGAAGGTGCCGGAGGGCGGCCCCGTGCTGGCCTGTCCGGACTCCAGAGCGGCCCTGGCCCGGATCTCCGCCAACTGGTTCGGCCATCCGGGCAGGGATTTGACGCTGCTGGCCGTCACCGGCACCAGCGGCAAAACCGCCACCGCCTGCCTGCTGGAGCAGATGCTGGCGCAGTGCCTGCCCGGCCCGGTGGGGCGGCTGGACTGCGCCGGAGCCGAGACGCCCGAATCTTTCCAGGTGCAGCAGCGGCTGCGGGGCATGGCCGACGCGGGCGTGACCCACGCGGTTTTGGAGGTTCCCTCCCAGGCCGTGGCCCTCCACCGGGCGGACGGGTTGGACTTCGCCGCCGGTATCCTGACCAACCTGACCCCGGAACACCTGGACTTCCACGGGGATGAGGCGGCCTACCGCCGGGCCAAGGAATCCCTGCTGCGCAGCTCGGCTCTGGCCGTGCTCAATCTGGACGACGAGGCGGGGCGGCAGCTGGCTCCCCGGTTCCCCGCCCGGCTGACCTTTTCCGAATGCCGGGACGAGGCGGATCTGACCGCCAAAAACCTGCGCCTGTTCCCGAACCGGGTGGAATTTGAGGCGGTGACGGTGGGGGACATCCGCCGGGTCCGCCTGCCCATCCCCGGCGGCTTTTCGGTTTACAACGCCCTGGCGTGCCTGGCCTGCGGGCTGGGGCTGGGCCTGCCCCTGGAGGACATGGCCCTGGCACTGGGCCGGGTGCGGGGGGTGCCGGGCCGGCTGGAGCGGGTGGAGACCTCCGCCGGGCCGGAGGTTTTCATCGACCGGGCCTCCACCCCCAACGCCCTGGAGAATATCCTGCTGACCCTGCGGCCCCTGACTCAAAACCATCTCATCTGCCTGTTCGGCTGCCAGGGGGACCGGGATCGCTCCCAGCGGGGCCCCATGGGGGCGGCGGCGGCGGAGCTGGCCGACCGGGTGGTGCTGACCGCCGACGACCCCCGCACCGAGCCTCTTTCGGATATTTTTGAGGACGTCCTGCGGGGCATGGAGGGCTTCTCCACCCCCTGTCAGGTGGAGCCGAACCGCCGGAAGGCCATCGCCCTGGCCCTGTCCATGGCCGGGCCGGGGGATGTGGTGCTGCTGGCCGGGAAGGGGTGCAAAACCTGGCAGGAAGTAAACGGCGTCCGATGCCCCCTGGACGAGCGGGAGGAAGTGGCCCGGTTTTACGCCGGGGCAAAAATGAAAGAGATCCGGAGGGATTTGAGCCAATGACTCAGACAGTGTTGGCCGCCCTGGTGGCCTTTGCGGTCACGGCGGCGGTGGGAAAGCCCCTGATTGCCCTGCTCCATCGCCTTCACGCGGGGCAGTCCATCAAAAGCGACGGACCCGCCTGGCACATGGCGAAGCAGGGCACCCCCACCATGGGGGGGCTGATGTTTATTTTGGGCATCGCCGCCGCGGTGCTGCTGGCCGGGCTGCCCCAGCTGCTTGCGGGGGAGCTGTCCGCCCTGTTCGTGCTGGCCTTCGCCCTGGTGTTCGGGGCCATCGGCTTTGTGGACGACTGGGCCAAGGTGAAAAAACACGAGAACACCGGCCTGAGCGCCCCGCAGAAATTCCTGCTCCAGCTGGCGGCGGCGGTGGCCTTTACCGCCCTGCTGCGGCTGACCGGGCATCTGACCCCCAACCTGTACATCCCCTTTTTCAATGTCTCCCTGGCGCTGCCCTGGGTGGTGTATATGATTTTCGCCGCCTTCGTCATGGTGGGGTGCGTCAACGCCGTCAACATCACCGACGGGGTGGACGGCCTGGCCGCAGGCGTAACCGTGCCGGTGGCCCTGTTCTACGCCGCCGTGTGCGTGCTGTGGGGCAAAACGGCCCTGGGCGGGTTCTCCGGGGCCCTGCTGGGGGGGCTGCTGGGTTTTTTGATTTACAACGTCCACCCGGCCAGGGTCTTTATGGGGGACACGGGCTCGCTGTTCCTGGGCGGCGCGGTGTGCGGCATGGCGTTCGCCCTGGATATGCCCTTAATCCTGATTCCAGTGGGTATTATCTACCTGGTTGAAACACTCTCTGACATCATCCAGGTGGCCTATTTCAAGCTGACCCACGGAAAGCGCGTGTTCCGCATGGCCCCCCTGCACCACCATCTGGAGCTGGGCGGTTGGTCGGAAAACAAACTGGTGCTGGTTTTTTCCGGCATTACCCTCCTGTTCTGCGCTCTGGCCTTCTGGGGCGTGGCCCAGCGGTATGCCATATTTTAGCGGCGATGGCCGGAAGGGAGCGTGAAGGGGATGGTGAAACCGATGGCGCGGACGCCGAACCGGGATTTGACAATTTCACAGCAGCTGTCCCGGGGGCCGATGGACCTGCCCTTTCTGATGCTGACCCTGATTTTGCTGGTCGTCGGGCTGGTGATGGTGCTCTCGGCCTCCTACGCCTCGGCCTACTATGACAGCAAGGTCGGTTCTCCCTACTTTTACTTTAGGCACCAGTTGATTTACGGCGTGGCGGGGGTACTCGTCCTGTACCTTGTCTCCCGCATCAATTACCAGGCATTCCGGGGCTGGTCAATCCTTGTGCTGGGTGCGTCCATCGTGCTTCTGATTCTGGTGCTTCCCTTCGGCACCGGCGGCGGCACCGTGGGTGCCCAGCGGTGGCTGACCCTCGGCCCCTTTACCTTCCAACCCTCCGAAATCGCCAAACTGGGGGTGGTGCTGACCTTTTCCGCCTGGCTGTCCAAGCGGAACGACAGGAAAAAACGGCCCTGGAACAGGCGCTCCCTGGCGGGGCGCGCATTGGGCTTTTTGGATCGCATCGGGTTTCTGGAACTAATCCCCTACGCCCTGGTTTTAATCGTCATCGCCGTTTTGATGCTGCTGGAGCCCCATATATCGGGCACCATTTTGATTCTAATCGCCGGGGCGGCCATTCTCTTCGCCGCCGGGGTCAACATGGGCTGGTTCATCGGCGGCGGCGCGGTCGTGGCGGCGGCCCTGGTGTACATCATGACCCAGATGAGCCACACCAGCGCCCGGCTGGCCGTGTGGCTGGATCCCTGGAGCGATGAGCTGGGGGCGGGCTTTCAGTCCATCCAAAGCCTGCTGGCCATCGGCTCCGGCGGACTGCTGGGCTTGGGTTTGGGCAACAGCCGCCAGAAATTCCTCTACCTGCCGGAGCCGGAAAACGACTTTGTTTTCGCCATCGTCTGCGAGGAGGTGGGCTTCATCGGGGCCATGCTGATCATCATCCTGTTCGCCCTGCTGATTATCCGGGGCTACTGGCTGGCCCTCCACGCCAGGGATCGGTTCGGCTCCCTGCTCATCGTGGGCATCATCACCCTGTTCGCCTTCCAGGTGTTCTTCAACATCGGCGTGGTCACCGGCCTGCTGCCCGTCACCGGCATCTCCCTGCCCTTTTTCAGCTACGGCGGCACGGCGCTGATTATCCAATTAGCGGAGATGGGCATCGTCCTCAGCGTATCCCGGCAAATCCCCGCCGCCAGGGCGGGGTAAAGGAGTATCACATGAACATTCTCTTTGCCTGCGGCGGCACCGCCGGACACATCAACCCCGCCCTCTCCCTGGCCCGGCTGTTCCGCCAGCGGGACCCGGAGGGGAGCATCCTCTTTGTGGGGGCCGAGGGGGGAATGGAGACCCGGCTGGTGCCCAGGGAGGGGTTTGAGCTGCGCACGGTGACCATCTCCAGCTTCTACCGCTCCCTCTCCCCCGCCGCCCTGCGCCACAACCTGCGCACGGTGGGCAACCTGCGCCGCTCCAAAAGGCAGATGGCCGACATTTTAGACCACTTTCCAGCGGATCTGGCGGTGGGCACCGGGGGCTACGCCTCCTATCCGGCGGTGCGGGAGGCGGCCAGACGGGGTATCCCCACCGCCGTTCACGAGTCCAACGCCCTGCCCGGCCTGACCACCAAAGCGCTCTCCAAGGTGACCGACCGGGTGCTGGTCAGCTTTGAAAGCTCCCGCGCCTACTATAAAAACCCGGAGAAGGTAGTAGTCACCGGCACACCGGTGCGGGGGGACTTTTTCCGCTATACCAGGCAGCAGGCCCGACAGGAGCTGGGCCTGGAGGACGGGCGGCCCCTGCTGGCGTCCTTTTTCGGCTCCCTGGGGGCCGAGCGGATGAACGGGTATATGGCCGAGTTCTTCCGGCTGGAGGAGCGGGCGGGCTTCCCCTTCCACCACATCCACGGGGCGGGGCGGGACTATGAAGCCATGGCCGCCGAGTGCCCCAAAAATCCCAGCCTGGATTTGCGGGCGTACATCTACGATATGCCCCTTGTGTGCGCCGCGGCGGATTTGGTCATCTGCCGGGCGGGGGCCTCCACCGTGGCGGAGATGGCCGCCATCGCAAAGCCGGCCATCTTCATCCCCTCTCCCAACGTCACCGCCGACCACCAGACCAAAAACGCCCAGGCCCTCGCCAGCCGGGGCGGAGCGGTGCTGCTGGCCGAGGGGGACTGCTCCGGCCAGCGCCTGTACGACGAGGCCGCCGCCCTGCTCTCCAGCCACCCCCCCCGCCCAGCCCGACGCGAAGCCCGGGCTGCCCATGCCACCACCCACCCCGCCGAGGCG
>JAJPXI010000153.1:757-1110 GCA_021205585.1 Oscillospiraceae bacterium | reverse complement strand
GTACGACGAGGCCGCCGCCCTGCTCTCCAGCCCCCACGCCGCCAGGCCCTCAGCGATGCCCTGGCTGCCATGGCCACCCCCAACGCCGCCGAGGTGATTTATCAAATTTTAATTTCCCTCGCCGGAGGATAGCCCCGCACCCGTCCCGGCCCCCGCGCATAGCATGGGGTTGAGACGATGAAAACGGGGGGACCTCTATGAGTGAATTGCGCGTTGCAGGCGGCCGCCGGCTCTCCGGCGAGGTGAACATCCACGGGGCGAAAAACAGCGCCCTGCCCATCCTGGCCGCCGCTGTGCTGGTGCCGGGGGTCAGCGTCATCCACAACTGTCCCCGGCTGTCCGACGTGTCGGCC
>JAJPXI010000153.1:0-747 GCA_021205585.1 Oscillospiraceae bacterium | reverse complement strand
TCCCTGGCCATTCTGCGGCACCTGGGCTGCAAAACCAGGCAGGAGGGGGACACGGTCACGGTGGACGCCGCCGCGCCAACCCGGTGGGACGTCCCCGATGCGCTGATGCGGGAGATGCGCTCCTCGGTCATCTTCCTGGGGGCCATCCTGGCCCGGCTGGGACGGGCGGAGCTGAGCCTGCCCGGCGGGTGCGAGCTGGGCCCCCGGCCCATCGATTTGCACCTGGCCGCCATGGAGCGGCTGGGGGCGAGCATCGACCAGGGGGCGGGGGGCCTGTCCTGCACCGCTCAAAAGCTGGTGGGCCGGGAGATCTGCCTGAACCTGCCCAGCGTGGGGGCCACGGAGAACTGTATGCTGGCCGCCTGCGCCGCCGAAGGCGTCACCGTGGTGCGCAACGCCGCACGGGAGCCGGAACTCTTGGATTTGCAGAATTTTCTCAACGCCGCCGGGGCGCGGGTGTCCGGGGCGGGCACCCCGGTTCTGCGCGTAGAGGGAGGCCGGCGGCTGCACAGCGCGGAGCACACCGTCATCGGCGACCGCATTGCCGCCGCCACCTACCTGCTGGCCGCCGCCTGCGCCGGCGGGGACGTGCGGGTGCGGGGGGCGGACCCCAGGCACCTGTCCGGGGTGCTGTCGGTGCTGGAGGACGCGGGCTGCCGGGTGAGCGCCGGGCCGGGGGAGACCCGGCTGGTCCGAACCCGCCCCTTAAGCGGGACGCGGCAGATTGACACCGCCCCCTACCCCGGC
>JAJPXI010000113.1 GCA_021205585.1 Oscillospiraceae bacterium | reverse complement strand
CCACTCCACCGTCCAGCCCTCCCCCCGCTCCAGCCGCCTGGGGCCCACCCCCAGGCGGGGGTGGAACAGCAGGGGGGCCTTTTCGTCCATCTGGTTAAACTGCCGGGCCAGGCCGCAAAGGAACACCACCGGGAACTCCAACCCCTTGGAGCGGTGGACGGACAGCAGCTTCACGCCTCCGCCTCCTCTGGCTGCGTTCACCGTCCGGCCCTGCTCCCGCAGGCGCTCCAGGTGGCGCAGAAAGGCGTACAGCCCCCGGTGGCCGGAGCGCTCCAGCAGTCGGGCCTGGCCGGCCAGGGCATCCAGGTTGGCCTGCCGCCGCCGCCCGTCGGGCATGGCCCCGAAAATGGCCATCATATCGGTCTCCCGGTACAGCCGCTCCAGCAGCCGGTGGGCAGACGTCTCCCCCGCCCGGAACCGGAGCAGCTTCAGCCGCTCCAGAAAGGCGGCGCAGTCCTCCCCGCCGTCGGCCAGCAGGGCGTCGTAAAAATCCCCCTCCCGGCAGCCGGCGCGAATCTGGGCCAGCCGGTCGGAGGAAAAGCCAAACACCGGCGAGCGCAGCAGGGAAATCAGCGGCACGTCCTGCCGGGGGTTGTCGATAACCTGGAGCAGGGACAAAGCCACGGAGATCTCGGTGGTTTCAAAAAAGTCCCCGTCCCCCTCGGCCTCCAGGGGGATGCCCTCCTCGGCCAGGGCCTGGACGTAATAGCGCAGCACCGGGCCGGGGGAGCGCAGGAGTATCACTGCGTCCTCCGGCTCCATGGGCCGCCGGCCCCCCGCCCCATCGCTGACGGGGAAGCCCTCCCGGAGCATCTGCCCCAAGCGGCGGGCCACGAAGCGGGCCTCCAACAGGCTGGGATGGGCCGCCTCCTCCCCCTGGGATCGGGCGGGCAGGGCCAGCGCGTCCAGCTCCACGGCACAGGCCGGATCCAGGGGGGCATCCTCGTCCCAGGACAGCCGCTCCTGCTCCCCGTACTCCATCTCTCCGCAGTCGGGGGACATGATGCGGGAGAACACGTCGTTGACCGCCCAGAGCACCTGGGGGCGGGAGCGGAAGTTGCGGGTGAGCAGCAGCTTTCGGGGCTGCCCCTCCCCCGCCCTGGCCGCCGGGGGCCAGTCCCGGTATTTTTGCAGGAAGATGGTGGGGTCGGCCTGGCGGAAGCGGTAGATGGACTGCTTCACGTCCCCGACGAAAATCAGGTTGCGCCCCCCGTCGGACAGGGCATCAAACAGGGCGTTCTGCACCTGGTTGGTGTCCTGGTACTCGTCCACCAGGATTTCTGCAAACCGTTCCCCCACCTCGGCCCGCACCGCCTCCCGCTCCAGCAGGCGCACGCACAGGTGTTCCACATCGGAAAACTCCAGCAGGCCCCGGCGGGACTTCTCCTGGAACAGCCGCCGGTCAAATTCCCGGACCAGATCCAATAGCGTCTCCACCACCGGGGACAGCTGCCGCAGCTGCTCCAGGGCGGTGGTGCTGTCGTACCCCAGCCGCTCCTCCAGCCGATCCAGCCCCTTTTGGCAGCGCTTGCGCAGGGCGGCCACCGGCTCCTTTACAGCCGGGTCGGCCCCTTTCTTGCTCCCGGCCCTGGGAAATGGGATGGGGAAGCAGGCGCAGCACTCCTCCCAGCCCTTGGCCTGGCACAGCCGCTCCAGGCCGTCCAGGGTGGCCGACAGGGAGGGGCCGTAATTGCAGTCGGTCACCGGATCCCGGGCGGCCAGGGTCAGGGCTTTGGCCATCTGCCCCCGCCAGTAGGCGGCCTGGACGCGGACGTGGTCTAAAATCAGCGTCCCCCAGGGGGTGCCGGCGGCGTCGGTTATGCCGGGGACGCGCAAATCCTCCCGGTGCTCCTCCAGCCAGCGCGCCGGGTCGGGGCAGCTCTGCACCCGGTCACGGATGTCCAGCAGCATTTGCTCCAGCCGCCGGTCGTCCCGGCCGTGAAAGGCGTACTCGGCCAGGGCGCGGAAGCCGCCGTCCATCTCCTGATACTTTTCCTCCAGCAGCTCCTCCAGCGTCTGCCGGGCCAGCTCCTCCCCCTCCGCCTGGTCGCAGACCCGCCAGTCCGGGTCCACATCCAGCAGATGGCCGTACTGGCGCAGCAGGTCGATGCACAGCGCGTCGATGGTGCAGATATGGGCCTGGTAGAGCCGCAGGCTCTGGCGGCGCAGGTGGGCACTGCCGGGGTTTCGGGCCAGCCGTGCGGTCAGGGCCTCCCCGATTCGCCCCCGCAGCTCCGCAGCGGCGGCGTTGGTGAAGGTGATAACCAGAAAGCGGTCGATGTCCAGCCCCTGCTCCACCCGGGAGAGCAGGCGCTCCACCAGCACCCGTGTTTTCCCGGAGCCCGCCGCCGCCGAAACCAGCAGTGCCCCGTTCCGATGTTCCACCACGGCCCGCTGTTCCTCAGTCAGCGGAAAGGCCATGCTCCTCCCCTCCTTCCTGTTCGTTCTCCAGCGCTTCCCAGAACGCCCTGGGGCTGACCGGGCGCTGCCACTGCTTTTTGTCCCCGAAGCAGCTTTCAAAATGGCACGCTTGGCGGTAGTCGCAGAAGCGGCAGGCGTTCTCCGCGCTGGAGCGCCAGTAGGGGTCGGCGGCGATGTTGCCCGCCGCCATCTCCCCGGCGATGTCCTTCAGGGTGTCCGTCACCTTTCGGGACAGGCGGCCCAGCTGCTCCGCGCTGACCAGATAATCGCTTTTCAGCGCCCCCGTGCGGTCCACCGCCACGGGCAGGAACCGGGGCTTGCCCGTCCCCCAGTCCTCCATGGCCCGCAGGACGGTCTCGTCGTCAAGCACCAGGCCCTCCCGGCGCAGCTCCCGCTCCATCCGGGCGCGGCACTCCCCCTCGGTCAGGCCCGGCTGACCGGGGATGTCCACAGGCCGGGCATGGACGTACAGCACCCCCGCCCCCTGGACGGGCTTTCCCTGAAAGCCCCGCTTTTCCAGGGCAAACAGGTAGAGCAGCATTTGCAGGGACATCCCGTTTTGAATATCTGTAAAGTTAAAAGCCTTGCGGCCTGTTTTGTAGTCGATGACCCGCAGATAGAGCGTTCCATCCCGCTCCCAGCCGTCCACCCGATCCACATAGCCGCTGACGCTCAGGGTCAAACCGTCCCGCTCCACCCGGATGGCGGGCAAGGGCTTGCCCGGCCCGAAGCCCAGCTCAAAGGCCAGGGGGCGGAAATGGGACGCTTTCAATTCCTCCACAGCGTTTTCCGCCAGGGCGGTCACCGTGTCCAGCAGGCGCAGAAACAGCCAGCGGAACCGGGGCGTCTCCCGCTCCATCCCCCCCAGGGATTGGTCGATATAACTTGAGACGGCCTCCTGAACCAGCTCCCGAATTTCCCGGCCGTCTCCGCCGGATGCGGCGTTCAGCACCCGCTCCAGCACAGCATGGACAAAGGAGCCGTACTCCGGCGCGTGAAACCCCGCCTTCTGCCGCTCCCTGGCCCGCAGACCATAGCGCATAAAATAGGAAAAGTGGCAGGAGCGGCAGGCGTCCATTCGGGTGGCCGACATGGGCACGAGGGCACCATACAGCCCTTCCACCGCCTGCCTTGACAAGGAATCTCGCTTTACATCCGCCGCACGGAGGACGCGCCCCACCCGCTCCCGGTAGGCCGGAATCCGTTCCAACGCGGCGGCGGCCTCCGGCTCCTGCCCCGCCCGGGCCAGGGCCAGCCCCGGCGTTTCCATCTCCAGGGGGTTTTCCCGCTCCCGGCGGATCTGGGGGTACAGCGCCCGCAGGCGCTCCGCCAGGAAGGAGGGCCTGCGCTGCTCCCCCTCTCCCTGCCGGGACCAGCTGACCAGCAGGCCGTGGCTGGGGACGGCGCAGACGGCGTAGACCAGACTCATCTCCCGGCCCAGCTTTTCCTCCCGCCGGGGGGCCAGCTCCAGCCCCTGCTCGGCCAGCAGCTCCCGCTCCCGGTCGCTGAACAGGCCGGGGTCGGGAGAGACGGCGGGCAGGCTGCCGTCGTCCGCGCCGAGAAAAATCAAAAATTTCGCCTGCCGGTGGGCCAGCCGGGGGGCATCCCCGGCGCTCACCCGGTCCAGGGACACGGGGATGGTTCCCACGTTATACTGGCTGAGCACCAGCTTGAACAGGCTGGAAAACTCGTCCAACTTCATCTCCCGCCCCTCCAGCAGCAGGGCGCACTGCTCCATGGCCCCGGTCAAAATGTCCCACAGCTGCCGGTACTCGTCGGCCAGCTTGCGCTCCCCCGCCTGCTCCAGCTCCGCCGCCCGTTCCTCCAGGCGGCCGGGCAGCCGGATTTCCTCCAGCAGGCGGTACAGGGCCAGGGTGTACCCCCGGCCGGTTTTGTCCCTGTTCTTCCGAAACCGCTCCAGGGGCTCCACCACCTGGCGGCGGCTGGCGTTCAACTCCTCCAAGGCCCGCTCGTCCTGCGCCCGAAAGCTCTGGCCGTACCCTGCCGGGTGCATGGTCCAGTCGGCCTGGGCCGTCCAGCGGGAGCCCCGGAGGTTCCAGGTCAGGGCGTAGTTTTCCAGCTTGTCCCGCCTGTCGTCCTCCAAATCGGTCAGGCCGGTTTTCAGATAGCGGAACAGATCCTCCTGCCGGTATCCGCCGGAGACCGTGTCCAGGGCGGCGGTGATCAGGGTCAGCACTGGTTTTTCCAGAATGTCCGTCACCGTGCTGAGGAACAGGGGGATACCGCACTGGGCGAACACGCTCTCCACCTGGGCGGCGTAGCCCTCAAACTGCCGGGCGGTGACGATGAAATCCCGGAAGCGCCAGCCCTTCTCCCGCACCAGGCGCAAAATCAGGCTGGCGGCGTACTCCGCCTCCCGGCGGGGGCCGTCGGCCTCAAACAGTCCCAGCTCCGGGCAGGGCTTCTCCCATACTTGCGGGGCCTGGGCGAACAGGTTCTGTTCCAGGTGGGCCAGGGCGGGGGCGCGGCGGGCAGAGGCGTTCAGCACCTCCACCTGGGAGCCGATCCCGGTCTGGGCGGCCAGGCGCAGCAGGGTGTGGGCCGTGCGCCGGGCGGGTTCAAAGACGTCCTCCCCCGCCAGACCGTCGCAGGTCAGCAGCACCGTCAAATCGTTGCCCCCCCGGAGCAGCTGGGCGAGCACTTCCAGTTCCTGGGGGGTAAAGTCCGTAAAATGATCGGCCCACACGTGGCGGCCCGACGGCCAGCCGCAGGCGGCCATGGCCTGGGCCAGGCGGGTCAGCCGGTCCCTGGGGTCGGCGGCCACCTGCTCGGTCAGGGTGTCATAGGCCTGTAAAATCAGGCCCAAGTCCCGCAGCTTCTCCCCCTCCATGCCTTCCAGCAGCTCCCCCGCCTCCAGCAGCTGCCGGGGGGAAACCCGGTAGCTCTTGCACTCATCTGCGGTGGCCAGCAGACCGGTCAGAAAGGCGCTTTTGGCCGAGGGGCGGCGGTAGACCGTCAGGCTCTCCCGCACCTGGGCCACCGCGGCGTACATCAGCAGCAGCCGCCCTCCGGCGTCCAGGTAGGGCCGCGCCCCGCCCCCGGCCCGGTCGCACACCCGGCTGTACAGGCGGGTGAAGGACAGCACCTCCGCCCGGCCTGTCCCCCCGCCGCCCAGGGCCCGGCACAGGCGGCGCTCGGCGTCGTGGGAATACTGCTCCGGCACCAGCAGCAGCTGGGGCCGCATTTTCGCCTCGTCCCCCAGGCGGCGAAGCATGGTTTCGGTTTTCCCGACCCCGGAGCGGCCCAGCAGCAGCGTCAACATCCTTGCCCTCCCCCTTTCCGTCTGTAATGTGAATATACTTTACGGGCCGTTGCAGTTCTACTGTGGTAGTTCTCAACCCATTAAAAGTTTTGCAAAGTTCGCGCCCGCTGGCGCGAACCAAATGAAACTGAAATTTCTGAGGACATGTGCCTCAGAAATTTCTCCTCTCAGCCTGCAAACGTGCCCACTGGCCTCCCACAGGGCCAGTGGGTGCGCTGCGGCAGGCTGCCGTTCCTTTTGTCGAAAAAGGCTCTGCCTTTTTCGACAGTCTTGGGGCCGCCGCAAACTGTTTTGCGGCGGCCCCATCCGGATGCACCCGTTTTACTGCGGATTGACCGTGTAGTTTGGGGCTTCCTTGGTGATATAGATGTCGTGGGGGTGGCTCTCCCGCAGACCGGCGGCGGTAATCTGGACGAAGCGGGCCTTCTGGCGCAGCTGCTCGATGTCATGGCAGCCGCAGTAGCCCATGCCGGAGCGCAGGCCGCCCATCATCTGATAGATGCTCTCACCCACGGGTCCCTTATAGGGCACCCGGCCCTCTACGCCCTCCGGCACCAGCTTTTTGTTGTTCTGCTGGAAGTACCGGTCCTTGGAGCCGTTGGCCATGGCGCTGAGAGAGCCCATGCCCCGGTAGACCTTGAACTGGCGGCCCTGGTAGACCTCGTTCTCCCCCGGGGACTCCTCGCACCCGGCCAGCAGGGAGCCCAGCATGACCACATGGGCGCCGGCGGCCAGGGCCTTGGTGATGTCGCCAGAGTACTTGATGCCGCCGTCGGCGATGATGGGCACGCCGTACTCCGCCGCCACCCTGGCCGCGTCATATACGGCGGTAATCTGGGGCACGCCGATGCCGGCCACCACACGGGTGGTGCAGATGGAGCCGGGGCCGATGCCCACCTTCACGCAGTCGGCCCCCGCCTCGATCAGGGCGCGGGTGCCCTCGGCGGTGGCCACGTTTCCGGCAATCAGCTGCACGTCGGGGAACACCGCCTTGATGCGCTTGACGCACTCCAGAATATTTTTAGAATGGCCGTGGGCGGAGTCCAGAACCAGCACGTCGGCCCCCGCATCCAGCAGGGCCTGGGTGCGCTCCATCACGTCGCCGGTCACGCCGATGCCCGCACCCACCAGCAGCCGGCCCTTCTCGTCCCTGGCGGAGTTGGGGTAGACCTCGGCCTTTTCGATGTCCTTAATGGTAATCAGGCCCTTCAGGCGGAAATCCTTGTCCACGATGGGCAGCTTCTCAATCTTGTGCTGGCGCAGGATTTCCTTGGCCTCGGCCAGGGTGGTTCCCTCCGGGGCGGTAATCAGCCCCTCCTTGGTCATCACGCTGTCGATGAGCTTGGACATATCGGTTTCAAACTTCATGTCCCGGTTGGTGATAATACCCACCAGCCTGCCGTTGTCGCAGATGGGGACGCCGGAAATCTTATACTTGGCGCACAGCTCGTCGGCCTCGGCCAGGGTGTGGCCGGGGGCCAGCCAGAAGGGGTTGGTGATGACCCCGTTTTCACTGCGCTTGACCATGTCCACCTGCTCGGCCTGGGCGCCGATGGACATATTTTTGTGGATGATTCCCAGTCCGCCCTCCCTGGCCAGGGCGATGGCCATGCGGTACTCGGTCACGGTGTCCATGGCGGCGCTGATGACGGGGATGTTGAGGGAGACCTTTTGGGTCAGCTTGGTGTGCAAATCTACGTCCGCCGGCAGGATGTCGCTCTCGGCGGGGATTAGCAGCACGTCGTCGTAGGTCAGCCCCTGCTTGACAAATTTATCGTTTCCATCCTGAATCGACATGAAACCAACTCCTTTTGTTTGTATTTATTTACGCCGCGCCGGGCGGCACGTCTTTGCCGTGAATCTGTAAAGCGTCGCGGCAGCATAAGTCTTCCAGATCCTCCCCCGTGGCCGCGTCCAGGCGGAGCACGCCGCCGCATTGGGCGCAGGTCAAATCCACCGAACTGTAATTGACCCGCAGGTTCCAGATATGGCTGCCGCAGGTGCAGGAGACGCCGTCCCTCTGGGCAATGTCCTTCAGCTCGGACAGAACCTCCTCCATAATGACCTGGTTCAGAAAGGCCCCCCGCTCCTCCTTCTCCGGCAGGGCGTCCAGGGTCTGCTCCAGGCGGCGGGCGGCGGCGGTGACCGCCCCCTCCTCCCCTATGAAGCAGCAGTTCAGGCCGGACGCGCCGCAGGAAAAGGCCAGGCACCTCTGTTCCAGCAGGGATCGGGTGGAGCAGGTCACGGTGTGCTCCCTCCCGCAGGACAGGCAGGGCACCGTCACGGCGCTGCCCTGCTCCCCCGGCCGGATGGTCACGGCGGACTTCCCGCAGGGGCAGGGGATGCGGCTGGGGGCGGCGGCCAGCTGGAACGCGCCGCGCTCGGCCAGCACCGTCTGGCGGCACTGGGGGCACAGGAAGGCGATAAAGCGGTTGTTCTCCCCCATGGTGCACTCAATAGAACCGAAGGATCTGCTCCGGGGTCTTCTTCGGCGGCTTCTCCGGTGACTCGGCGGCGTACCCCAGGGCAATGACAGAAACGATAATTTCCTCCTCCGGGATGTCCAGCAGGGCGCGAATCTTGCCCGCATCCCGGATGCCCATAATCAGGGTGCCCAGGCCCAGTTCCCTGGCCTTGAGCAGGAAGTTTTCGCTGTGCAGGCCCAAATCGTAATAGCCCCAGCCGTTGCCGCACTCGTTGTCAGGTGTCCCGTCCCGGCTGAAGCCGGAGCAGTTGGCCACGAAAGTGGTCACCACCAAAACGGCGTTGTCCGAGCGCTTCGCGTTGAAGGGGGGCAGGCACTCGGAAGAAAACTTTTCTACCATCTCCGGCGTGTACACGCAGTAGTACCGGGCGGTCTGACTGTTTTTCCAGGAGGGGGCTTGGGCGGCGGCGGCGACGATTTCCTCCACCTGCTCCCGGGTCACCTGCTTATCCGGCGCATAGGCCCGGATGCTCCGCCGGCTCTCCAGCACGTCCTGCAGCTGCATAAAATCACCCTTTCCTTTTTTTCTTACACCTATTGTACCACAGTTCATTCCATCTGGCAAGGCGGTTCCAGGCCGGAAATTTGAAAGGGGCGCGCCCTTCCCTATGTGGAAAGGCGCGCCCCCCGCCGGACGTGGGCTCGGATTTTAATCGCAGTAAATGGCAGCCAGTTGGTCGGCGGTCAAATCGACGCCGTACATATAGCTGAAGTATTCGCTGATGGTGTCAGTCAGGTCATAGGTCACATAGTCTGCGTAGCAGATAGACGCGCAGTACAGGCAGCCCAGCACCCGCAGGCTGTTGGGGGAGCGGTCGAACCAGTTCTGGGGCATCAGGGGGATGGCGTAGACGTCGCCGTTCTGCACGGCGGTGATGCCGGACCAGGCGTCGGAGGTGGTAATATCCTGATAGGCCGGAGTCAGCCAGACAAAGATGTAATCGGGATCCCACTGGATGACCTGTTCCAAGGTGACTTCCTCCAGCCCGCCCATGCTGCTCATGGTCAAATCGTCGCCCACGCAGTTGGTCAGGCCGCAGAACTCGAACACGGCGGCGTGCATGGAACCCACCGCCTCAGTGAACAGGCCTGTGGTCTGTTCGGCGTAATAGAAGGTGGGCACATCCCCGGCTGCAGCGGCGGCCTCGGCAGTCTCGGTGACCATATCCAACAGGCCCTGCAGATAGACGGACACCTCATAGCCCCGCTGGGCGGCGCCAAACCACAGGCCGATGTTGGCGGCGTTCTCAGCCGTGTCTTCAATGTCGCGGCTCAGGCAGATGACGGGAATCCCGTACTGCTCCGCCATCTCGTCGGCGGAGGCGATGGTGGCCTCCAGGCCGGACTCGCTGCAGTCAAAGGTGTTGACGATTACATCGGGGCTGACGGACAGGATGTTCTCCTCGTTGGCGGTGCTGGTGCCATAGTTGCCGCCGATTACCTCCAGGTCGCGGACGGACTCGGGGTAGTAGGCCAGGGCCTCCTCGTCGAACTCAGCGGCCCAGCCGATAATCTGGTCGGGGACGATAGCGCACAGCCATCCCTCCGCCGTGGGACTGGAATTCCAGATTGTGGGGTTCGCCTTGAAGGTGACTTCCCGGCCCGCCATATCGGTGATGGTGATGTAGCCGTCGGCGTCGGGCTCCAGATCGGCCACCTGCTCGGCGTCCTCTCCCTCTTCCTCTTCCTGGTCGCTGTCGGTGTTCTGGACATCATCGGTGTTTTCCGCTTCCTGGGCGTTGGACACCTGGCCGTCGGCGTCGCTGTCGCCGGACGAACAGCCGGCCATCAGGCACAGGCACATGGCCAGCGCCAGGAGCAGAGCGAACAGTTTCTTGCTTTTTTTCATTTTCGGTTACCTTCCTTAATCTTAGATTTTCCGGCGGGGTTCAATCCCGCGCCGGTTATTTCAAAGCGCCTGAGCGCGTTGAAATCAAGGGTTTTTCCGCTGTGTGCCAAGAATCGGCACGCAGCCCCGCACTGGGTGGCCGTCCACCTCGGCGCGGGTGATGCAAACGTCGATGCCATAGGCCCGGCGCATATTCTCCGGCGTCATTACCTGCTCGGGCGTACCCCGGAGTATTTCCCGCTCCCGGGTCAGCAACAGCACGTCGGAGCCGCACAGAAACACATGGTCTGGAGTATGGGTGGTCATAATCACGATAATGCCCCGCTCCGCCAGGGTGCGGACGGTCTCCAGCACCATGGCCTGGTTGGCAAAGTCCAGGTTGGCCGCCGGTTCGTCCATCAGCAGGATACGGGGGGACTGCACCAGCGCCCGGGCAATCAGGGCCATCTGCCGCTCCCCGCCGCTGATGCGGGTGTAGACCTTTCCGCTGAGATGAGCCGCGCCCAACTCGTCCAGAACCTGGTCGGCCAACTCGTAATCCCTCTCCCCCGGGGCGCTGAACATCCCCAGGTGGGCGGTGCGGCCCATGACCACCACCTGCTGCACCGTGTAGGGGAAAGGCGGGATGTGAGATTGAGGAACAAAACCTATCACCTGCGCCTTTTTTCGGGGCGGCCAGGGGAGGATGGATTCCCCATCTACCGTAACACGCCCTGAAATGGCGGGCAGCAGACCCAGCATGGTCTTAAACAGGGTGGTTTTGCCCACGCCGTTTGGCCCAAGGATGCACAGCACGTCGCCGCTTTTCACCGAAAAATCCAGCCCGGAGAGTACACTGGCCCCCCGGTAGCCGCAGGAGAGACCCTCCACAGAAAAAATCATAGCCAGCTGTCCCTCCCCTTGACAAGAAGAAACAGGAAGAAAGGCGCGCCGATGATGGCGGTCAGGATTCCGATGGAGACCTCCACGGCAAAGAAGATACGGGTGATATTATCAACCAACATCAGGAAAATTGCCCCGCCGATGGCAGAGGCGGGCAGGAGGTAACGGTAGTCTGGCCCAACGATAAAGCGCATCAGGTGAGGAATGACCAGGCCGATCCAGCCCACCATGCCGCACCCCGCCACCGAGGCGGATGTGGCCAGCGTCGCGCAGAAAATCATCGCCGCCCTGGCCGCCCGGACATTGACCCCCATCATCTGGGCCTCCTCGTCCCCGAAAGAGAGCAGGTTCAGCCGGTAGGAGAGCAGAAGCATGGGAACCACGCCGATTAAAATCGGCACCACCAGTACAGGCAGCGTTTTGAGTTTAAC
>JAJPXI010000020.1:5176-11383 GCA_021205585.1 Oscillospiraceae bacterium | reverse complement strand
CGCAAAATTTCTCGCCATCCGCTCTTGCCGATTTAATCAGTCCTTCCCTAAAAATTCGTTTCGATACTGTTTTGCCCATCGGTGTCTCGCAACAGGCCGATACAATCAAGCGTAAGATATATTCATTTGTGTGATAGTGATTAAACATGACAATAGTATAAAACAAAATTTTTGGCTTGTCAAGAGGGCAAAGGGCAGTTATAATAAAAAAGTCAGTGAAAGCTGTGGGTTGAAATATTTGCGGGATGGTGATGTCCGTCCAGCGGCGCGGTGAGGTGTGGCCTCACCGCGCTGTTGCTTGGACAATACCGTATTAACAGAACAGCCCCTGTCCCTCCTGCGCGTCGGATTTCAATCCCGTCTCCCGGTCATACCAGATGAGAGAGGTCAAAACGGCGGAGCGCTCGTCGATCAGTTCCAGCGCCCCCGCCTGAAAAAGCGCCTGATACTGCTCCCTGTAGACCTGTACGCTGTAAAGGCCAAGCTTTCGATAGAGCGTCCGGCTGTGCTGGCGGTCCTGAAGCTGTTTGCAGAGCTCGTCTCCTTCGCCGGTGGGGATGTAAACGGTCCAGGTGGGCGAGTCAATCAGGACAAATTCCCTGGCCACTGCGGCAAATGGAAATTGTACGCCCTCCCTGCCGCAGCGAAAAGCGTCCATAATTTTCTTTTCGTCCATCGCCTCCGCGCCCTTGACGCCGTACAGGGTTTGGAAGTAATATGCGATGGCCTCCGGCAGATCCAGTTTCCCGCACTCCCGCTGCGCGGCCCGCAGGGCCGTAATTTGCGGCTCCAGCAGCTTTGGAGGCGCTGCGTCTTCTAAGGTAAACAGATACACGGGACACCGGGCGGGATCCGATTCCCCGCCCTCCCGGTTGCACCGTCCTGCGGTTTGCAGGAGGGAGTCCAGCCCGGCCTCCTCCCGATAGGTGACGGGGAAGTCCACATCCACCCCGGCCTCAATCAGAGAGGTGGATACCACCCGGCATGGGAGGCCGTTCCTGAGGCGGTTCCGAATCTCGGCGAGCTTTGCCCGGCGGTCTGCGGCGCACAGCAGCGTGGTCAGGCAAAAGCTGCCCCCGTCTGCTGGCAGGGCGGCATAGATTTGCTGCGCGGTCTTGCGGCGGTTGACAACGCAGAGAACTTGCCGGTGTCCGCAAAGGCGCAGGGCCAGCGCCTCCATGGACAGGCTGCCTAAATCCTCCACATGGTTCCGCCGCAGGGCCAGATAGAGCGCTGCCCCTCCGGGGCAGATTTCCCGCATCGGCAGGCCGGGGGCCAGCTCGGAAAACAGCGGGCCCAGGGCGGGCTGCGTGGCGGTACACAGCACGGCGGTGACGCCGTAATGTTCCACCAGTTGGGCGATGGCGGCGGCGCAGGGCCGAAGGTAAGGGAGGGGGAGGGTCTGGGCCTCGTCAAAAATGATGACGCTGTCCGCGATGTTGTGCAGCTTTCGGCAGCGGGAGCTGCGGTTGGCGTAAAGGGATTCAAAAAATTGCACGGCGGTGGTGACAATCAGGGGTGCGTCCCAGTTCTCCGCTGCCAGTAACTGGCGGTATTCCTCCGGCGTCAGGTCCTCCTGTCCTTTTTGCCGGAAGGCGGCTTCGCTGTAATGCCCCAGGACATTTTCTTTCCCCAAAATTTCCTGAAACACCTTTACAGTCTGCTCGATGATAGAGGTATATGGGATCACATAAATGACCCGGTTCATTTTGCGTTCCACGGCGTGGTTGAGGGCGAAAGCGAGAGACGCGGTGGTTTTGCCGCCACCGGTGGGAACGGTGAGGGTGTAAAGGCCCTTTGGCCACTGTTCGCCGCAGTTAATGCAGGTTCGGAGGATGTCATTGCGGCGGCGGTTCAGCTGGCTGCTGGGGGCGGCGTTCAGCCAGCCGTCGGTTTTGACGCGCAGCTTGTCCAGCAGCGCGGACAGCGGTTCATATCCGCTGCGGGGCTGCGCGCCGCGCATAAAGGTTTCCGTGTCCAAAAAGTCCGCGTCCACCAGGCAGGAATAGAGCATCCGGGTGAAAAAGCTGTCGGTAAAATTGTCGTGATTGGGAAATGGCCACTGGGGTACCTGGGGAGGTGTGATTTCCTGCCGCCAGGCGTCGCAGTCCGGCACCTTTTTCCTGTTGCGGCCCACCAAGGTGGGATCGTCCGCCGTATCCAACCGGCTGCCCCCGTCCGGCAGTCCGGCGTGGTGTCCGGCGATGACGTAGGCCGCCGGCGCCAATCCCTGCCTGAGCGCCTCCTGCGCCCCCGCCGTGGAGTGGTCTGTTCTGGGCGCGCGTTCCGGGTCGAGGATGCGCCGCTGAAAGGGGTCGGAATATTTGCCAATGTCGTGCATTAAGCCGGCCCACCGGCCCCACTCCGCCGCCCCGAAAACGGCGGCGAACGCCTCCGCCAGAGCGGAGGTCCCGTCCGAATGGTCTTTTACGCTCTGTGTACGCCCATCTTCCGCGCGATGCGCGATCCATTCAGTTTTGCCCATAGCTGCCTCCTTACGGTGATTTTGAACAAAACAATGTATTATTTTGTGAATTTTATGTCTAAAGAATACCATGGAAAGCGAAAATTGTCAATGGAGAACGGCCCGTTTTGACGAATTTCATTGAATGTATAAAGGGAACCTCTAAAACTATGCCTGCGGCATCTGACAAAAGCTTTTGCCATCTGCTCTTGTCATAGTTATTAGAGGTTCCCATATTTTATTTGCCAGCGCAAATTTAGTCATGTGTGCCAGGGCAGGACGAAGTAAAACGTTCTGTATGGCATAAGTGCGCCCATTTTCCCGGATAAGCCCCAATAAAAAGGGCCGGATGGGGAGGCGCGCAGTCAAGCAGGCCGATTTCCCCCCGTATTTCCAATTGCGATGGGTGGAGTGGCTGAATTTGTTCAATTAATCAGCGTTGCCTTAATTTTTCAGACTCTGCATGGGGGCGGGGATGCGGCCGCCACGGGCGATGAAGGCGGCGCTGGAGGCGGTGTGGACGTTCATTACCGGAGCGCTGCCCAGCAGGCCGCCCATCTCCATCATGTCCCCCACCCTGGCGTTGGGGACGGGGATGATGCGCACGGCGGTGGTCTTGGAGTTGACCATGCCGATGGCCGCCTCGTCGGCGATGATGGCGGCCAGGGTCTCGGCGCTGGTGTCTCCTGGGACGGCAATCATGTCCAGACCCACGGAGCACACGCAGGTCATGGCCTCCAGCTTGTCGATATTCAGCGTCCCGTCCAGAGCGGCGGCGATCATTCCCTCGTCCTCCGACACGGGGATGAAAGCCCCGGACAGCCCGCCCACGGAGGAGGAGGCCATCACGCCCCCTTTCTTCACCGCGTCGTTGAGCAGGGCCAGGGCCGCCGTGGTGCCGTGGGTGCCGCAGGTCTCCAGGCCCATCTCCTCTAAAATGCGGGCCACGCTGTCCCCCACGGCGGGGGTGGGGGCCAGGGACAAATCCACAATGCCGAAGGGCACCTTCAGCCGCTGGGAGGCCTCCCGGGCCACCAGCTGACCCATGCGGGTCACCCGGAAGGCGGTTTTCTTCACCGTTTCGGCCACCA
The DNA here is from genome assembly GCA_021205585.1 of Oscillospiraceae bacterium. Taxonomy (GTDB): domain Bacteria; phylum Bacillota; class Clostridia; order Oscillospirales; family Oscillospiraceae; genus JAJPXI01. The sequence continues at coordinate 7,828 of JAJPXI010000020.1, read as the reverse complement.
CGTCGAAGGGCTGGCCTTTGACCTGCTGGAGAGCCTCGTAGACCACGCCGGGGCCGGACACGCCCACGTTGATGACGCAGTCCCCTTCCCCGACCCCGTGGAAGGCCCCGGCCATAAAGGGATTGTCCTCCACGGCGTTGCAGAACACCACCAGCTTGGCGCAGGCGAAGCCGCCTTTATCTGCGGTGCGCTGGGCGGCCTGGCGGATGATCTGGCCCATCCGGGCCACCGCGTCCATATTGATGCCCGCTCTGGTGGAGCCGACGTTGACGCTGGAGCAGACAAATTCCGTGCTGGCCAGGGCTTCGGGGATGGCGTCGATCAGGTGCTTGTCCGCCGGGGTGGAGGCCTTCTGCACCAGGGCGGAAAAGCCCCCTAAAAAGTTCACGCCGGTTTCTTTGGCCGCCCGGTCCAGGGCCATGGCGAAGGGGACGTAGTCCTCGGTCTGGCTGGCCCCCGCCACCAGGGCGATGGGGGTGACGGAAACCCGTTTGTTGACGATGGGAATGCCGAACTCCCGCTCGATGTCCTCCCCGGTTTTCACCAGGTTGGCGGCGCGATTACAGATTTTGTCGTAAATCTTCCGGCAGGCGGCCCTGGGGTCGCTGTCGCAGCAGTCCAGCAGGGAAATGCCCATGGTGATGGTGCGGATGTCCAGGTGCTGCTGGTCTATCATCTGGATGGTGGAGAGAATGTCCTGTGTGTTAATCATGCGCCACCTCTCAAATCCTGTGCATGGCGTTGAAGATGTCCTCCCGCTGCATACGGATGGACAGGCCCCGCTCCTTCCCGGCCTCCTCCAAATCCTTGGACAGCTGGGCCGGAGGGATGGGGCAGGCGCTTAAATCCACCAGCATAATCATGGTGAGGTAGTCCTGCATAACGGTCTGGCTGATGTCCAGAATGTTGACCTGGCGCTGGGCCAGCAGGGCGCAGACGGCGGCGATGATGCCCACGGTGTCCTTGCCTATCACAGTTACAATCGCTTTCACTTAGGTTCCCTCCTGTAATTCATCCAATGTCAATCCAAACCCCGGCAGGAAATGCTCCATAAAGTAGGCCATCTCCGGCAGGGGGCTCTGCTCCAGCTGGGCGCGGGTCTGCTCGGCGGCCTGGGCGAACTCCCGGTTGCCCGCCTGCAGCTCCTCCAGACACTTGATGTAGGCCGCCAGCTTGTCCGCCCCCTTGACGATGGCGTACAGCTGGGGATCCAGCTCCTCCCGCAGCAGGGGCCGGAAGTCCTCCCGCAGTTCCGGGGGCAGCAGTTGAGTCAGCCGGTCGGCGGCCAGGCGCTCCACCTGCTTGTAGGCGTCACGAATCTCCGGGTTGAAGTATTTGACGGGGGTGGGCAGATCGCCGGTCAAAATTTCCGACGCGTCGTGGTAAAGGGCGGCGGCGGCGGCCGCGCCGGGGTCGATGTCCCCGCCGAATATCCGCAGGCGGATCACAGCCAGGGCGTGGGCCAGCACCGCCACCATATGGGAGTGCTCCTGGATGTTCTCCCGGCAGGTGCTGCGCATCAGGCCCCAGCGGTCAATGTACCGCATCCGGGAAATCAGGGCAAAAAAATTGTAGGCCATGGATGTCCTCCTTCACTCCCCGCTTGACCGGGGGTTCAAATTTAATTATACTATGGAACAGAAAGAGGGTCAAGCCGTGAATGTCGCGATTTACACCCTGGGCTGTAAGGTCAACCAATATGAAACCCAGGCCATGGAGGCCGAGCTGGAGCGGCGGGGGCACGTCCTGGTGCCCTTCGGCGGCCCGGCGGACGCCTATATTATCAACACCTGCTCGGTCACGGCCGTGGCAGACAAAAAATCCCGCGCCGCCGTCCGGCGGGCCAGGCGGCGGGGCGGCGGGGCAGTGGTGGCCGTGTGCGGCTGTTACGGGCAGACCCACGCCGGCCAGGCTGCGGAGCTGGGGGCGGATCTGCTGATGGGCACCGGCGGCCACATGGCCCTTTTGGACGAGCTGGAGCGCCTGGTCCGGCAGCGCCCGGACGCTGCCCCCGTTCTCCGGGTGGACGACCCCTTTGCCCGCCGGGCCTTCGAGCCCCTGAGCGCCGGCGGGCTGGCCGGACGCACCAGGGCGCTGCTGAAGGCGGAGGACGGCTGCGCCAATTTCTGCGCCTACTGCATTATCCCCTATGCCAGAGGCCCTGTGCGCTCCCTTCCTCTAATCGACGCGGAAGCCGAGGCCGCCCGCCTGGCCGGGGAAGGCTACCGGGAATTGGTGCTGACGGGCATCGAGCTTTCCTCCTGGGGCCGGGATCTGGAGGGACGGCCCCCGCTGGCGGAACTGATTGAAGGGGTGTGCGCCGCCGCCCCCGGTCTGCGCGTGCGCCTGGGCAGCCTGGAGCCCCGGACGGTGACGGAGGAATTCTGCCGCCGGTGCGCCGGTCTGCCCAACCTGTGCCCCCACTTCCACCTGTCCCTGCAAAGCGGGTGCGACGACACTCTCCGGCGCATGAAGCGCCGGTACGATACCCGCCGCTACCTGGAGTCGGTGGAGCTGCTGCGCCGTTTTTTCCCCCGGTGCGCCGTGGCCGCGGATTTGATTACGGGCTTTCCCGGGGAGACGGAGGAGGAATTTTCAGAGACCCTGTCCTTTATCCAGCAATGCGCCTTTTCCTCCATGCACATCTTCCCC
>JAJPXI010000020.1:0-5166 GCA_021205585.1 Oscillospiraceae bacterium | reverse complement strand
GCCCGGCACCCCCGCCGCCGGTATGCCGAACCAGACGCCCTCCGCCGTGCGGGAGGAGCGGGCCCGCCGGTGTGCCAAAATCGCCGGAGAGATGGAGCGGCGTTACCTGGAGAGCTGGGTGGGCGAAACCCTGCCCGTTCTGTTTGAAGCCGGCGGCCAGGGCCGCGCGCCCAACTATGTCCAGGTACGGATAGACCGGCCGGTTCCCCGAAACACCCTGGCCGACGCGGCCGTCACCGGCGTAGGCGACGGCTTTCTCCGGGGGCGGCTGCTGGAGGAGGGCGGCTGACCGGGCTGCGGCGGCCCCGCCCTGGAGCCGCGCAAAAGCGCGGTTGACATTTCAAAAGGCATCTCATACGAAATCTACGCCGCTGCGACGGCGATTAAGGAAGCGCTGATTAAATCGGCAAGAGCGGGTGGCAGAAGATTTTGGTTCAGGAAAAGGCGCAAAAGCGCAGGCATACTTGATGTATGTCAAGCTTTTGCAACGCATTCCTGGGCCGAAAGATTCTGCCAGACGCCGCAGGCGCATTTAATCAGTGCTTCCTTAAAACAAGGCATTATAACAGCGAACGCACACAGCGGGGGCTGCGCCAAACCTCCCGCTTTGGCGCGGCCCCCGCTGTTTTTATTCGGTTCCGTCAGGAAAACCACCCGCTGTTGGATTCCCGCTCCTCCAAAATGTCCAGGGCGGCGCAGAGCAGCTGGGCGGCCTCGGCGCGGGTCAGGGCGTCCTGTAACGTCAAGGTCCCGTCGGCGGCGGTCTGGAGCATGCCCACTGAGGTCAGGTTGGCCACCGCCTGGCCGGCCCAGGCGGGGATGCCGTCAAAGCTGCCGGTCTCCGCCACGTCGGTAATTGCCAGTAGCCGGTTGAGGATGACGGCGGCCTCGGCTTCAGTGATGGCCCGGCTGCCGGAAAAGACCACCTCCCCCGTTTCGGAGCGCTCGCCGCTGACTACGCCGGCCTTCAGCGCCGCAGATACATAGGATTTGGCCCAGGCGGCGATGGCCTCGTCGTCGGCAAAGCCGGTGGTATTCACGCCCTCCAGGGCGTCCAGGCCCACGGCGGTCATGGCCAGGGCCAGAAACTCCGAACGGCTGACGGTCAGTTCCGGCTGGAAGTAGTAGGCCCCGTCCACGCTGGCCCCCACCCAAATTCCCTCCTCTGCCAGGCGCAGGGCGGCGTTATAGGCGCCGTTCCCGTCCATGTCCCGGTAGGTCACTTTGGTGGAGGGTTTGACGATGGCCAGCTTGACCACCGCCTCCTCCGAGGTGTTGCCCACGGCGTCGGTGGCCACATAGGAGAAGGAGTCCTTGCCGGTTTTGTTCTCATAGGGGGTGTAGACAAAGCTGCCGTCTTCTGCCACGGCCACGCTGCCCCGGGCGGGGCTGTCGGTAATCTGGAAGGTGAGCAGGTCGCCCTCCGGGTCTACGGCGGAGAGCTGCCCGGTGTAGGCCACGTTTTTATAGGTGGAGAACTCCAGGTTCTGCGCCACCGGCGCGGCGTTTTCCTCGGTCAGCAGGTACAGGCTGACCCGGACGGTGCTCCCGGCGTCGCCGGAAGAAAAGACCGGCGTGAAGGTAAAGCAGGACACCACCTCCGCGCCGCTGGCCGCCGGGTAGAAGCACAGGGTGTCCAGGGCGGAGGCGGAGAGCAGATCCCCGTCGGACAGGGGCAGGCCGCCCGCCGTCAAAACGCCCACCTCCTGCTCCGGCACCGAGGTCAGCAGCAGGGAGTCCAGGGTCACCGCCTCGTCGCCCAGAACCTGAAATTCCTCCGAGGAAAAGGTGATGGCCTCGTCGGCCACGGTGTTTTTGGAAAAGTCGGCCACGGATGCGGCCTCCTCCTGGCCGCCGCTGAGCGCCAGGGCGGAGGCCGACAGCGCGGCGCTCAGGGCGACGGCGGCGGCCAGTGCCAAAACGCGGCGGGAAACGGTTGGATTTTTCACGGCAGAACCTCCTTGATGAACGTGATACCGATAGTCTTGACCGCTCCCTGGGAAAATATACAAAAATCCCCTGCGCGGACAAACCGCCGCGCGGGGGATTTTGGGTTTCCTTCTATAAGTCCTTCCGATCCTGGAGCCAGCTGGGGAGGAAGCGCATTTTCATGCCGGAGACGATGCCCGTGGCTGCGTAGAGGGTGACCACGGAGGAGCCGCCGTAGCTGATAAAGGGCAGGGTCAGGCCCACCACGGGGAAGATATACAGGCAGACGGCCACATTGATAGCCGTTTGGATCAGCAGCATGGCCCCGAAGCCGATGGCGATATAGGAGGAGAGGAAGCTGCGGGCCCTGCGCCCGATGTAAAAGCAGCGCAGGATGATGGCCGCCAGCAGCGCCAGCACCACCAGGCAGCCCACCAGCCCGAACTCCTCTCCGCAGACGGCGAAAATCTCGTCGGTGTGGCGGGCGGGCAGGGAGCCCTCCGTGGCGCTCTGGGTCTGGATGCCCTGGAGATAGCCCTGGCCGGTCAGTTTGCCGCTGCCGATGGCCAGGACGGAGCGGGTCTGCTGCCAGCCGATGCCCTGGGGGTCGCTGCGGGTATAGGCCTCGGTGAAGCGGTTGATAATGTATCCAAAATTATCCATAAAAGATTCGGAAGTCACCGACAAAACCGCCACGACGCAAAAAGCCACCCCGGCCAGCACCCCCAGCAGCAAAAACCATCGCAGTTTTACCCCGGCCATAAAGGCCATAATCAGAAAGATGAACAGGTAGACCAGCACCATGCCGAAATCCCCGGACAGCACGCCGATGGCGGCGCAGTAGGCCGCCGCCAGGCCGGCGATGCGGAACCCGGAGGACGGGCGGCTGAGCCCCCGCTCCCGCTGCCGATCCATCACCCAGGCCAGCAGGGGGATGAAGGCCAGCTTGACGATTTCCGCCGGCTGAAAGCTGACGGAGATGCCGGGGATGTAGACCCAGCTTTTGTTCCCCGTGTTCTCGCCGATGCCGAATTTCCACAGGGAGAGCAGCAGCAGGAAGGAACAGATGAGCAATATTTTCCAGGAGCGCTGGACGACCAGTTCCACGTCGATGAAGTGAAAAATAAAATAGGCCGCCACGCCCAGGGCGGTAAAGGCGGCCTGGCGCATGGGGTAGACGTGCAGGGCGGTGTCATAGCGGGTGGCGCTGTAAATCAGGACCAGCCCGCAGCAGCTGGCGGCCAGGCACAGGGCCAGCAGGAGAAGGTCGCCTTTTTTGAAAAAGGCGCGCACAGGTTCTGTCAGACGGGACACGCGGGGCGGCCCCCTTTCCACTTAAACCAGAATGGCATCATTGTAGCACAGCGGCGATAAAATTACAACTCCGGCCCGGCGCATTTCATGGAAATCGCCCATAGGAAAAGAGAGCGGGCTACACCGCCCGGCGAAAAATGATACGAAATCTACGCTGTTGCTGCGGCTATTCAAACAAGCCATTTTTAAGGAAGCACTGATTCAATGCGCCTGCGGCGGCTGCATACAGTATTACCCTCAAGGGGTATGCCCGCGCCTTACGGCGCTCCTGATTCTGCACTTTTTGCGCGGGGCTGTGCCTACCGGCCATCGCCCCCTGCATTTGCGCGAAAGAGGAATTGGCCATTCACACAGCGCTTCAGCGCCTTCTTTTGTCGCAAAATTTCTCGCCATCCGCTCTTGCCGATTGAATCAGTCCTTCCTTAATGTCTTGTTTGAACCAGATTTCAGTATGAACTTTTGAAATTAAGAAAACCGAAATTTCCCCTTTACAAACCGGCCGGGATGTGGTACAATTATATTATAAACGATAATGATTATCGTTTAATAGGGAGGCAGCATGGAAAAAACCAAACGCTACAGCAAAAAGCGGGAGGCCATCCTGCGGGCCCTGCGCGCCAGCGACCGGCACCCCAGCGCCGGCCAGCTCTACCAGGCCCTGCACCCGGACTACCCGGATTTGAGCCTGGCCACGGTCTATCGCAACCTGGCCCGGTTTCAGGACGAGGGCCTGGCGGTCAGCGTGGGCCGGGTGGACGGCCAGGAGCGGTTTGACGGGAAGGTCAGCCCCCACGCCCACCTCATCTGCCGGGGCTGCGGCGCGGTGGTGGATTTTTTCCAGGTGGAGCAGCAGGCCCTCTCGGCCCTGGTTTCCCAGGCCGCCTGGCAGGGCGGCCTGCAGGTGGACAGGAGTGAGCTGACCTGCTACGGCCTGTGTCCCGACTGCTCTCCCCGCCAAAACTCTGAGACGCCCCAAAATTAACAATCAGGAGGAAATCACGATGAAAAAATTTGTATGCCCCGTCTGCGGCTACGTCCACGTTGGGGACGAGCCCCCCGAGTCCTGCCCCGTGTGCCATGTGCCCGGCTCCCGCTTTGTGGAGCAGACCGGGGAGATGACCCTGGCCGCCGAGCACGAGTTCGGCAACTACGCCAGCCAGGTCAAGGACAATCCCGACATCAGCGCCGAGGATAAGGCCTATATCCTGGAGCAGCTGAAGGCCAATTTTGACGGCGAATGCTCCGAGGTGGGCATGTACTTGTGCATGGCCCGGGTTGCCCACCGGGAGGGCTACCCCGAAATCGGCCTGTACTGGGAGAAGGCCGCCTATGAGGAGGCCGAGCACGCCGCCAAATTTGCCGAACTGCTGGGCAGCGAGCTGGAGCCCAACATGAAGGCCGATACCAAGGCCAACCTGGCCTGGCGGGTGGAGTGCGAGTTCGGCGCCACCCAGGGCAAGGTGGATCTGGCCGCCTGCGCCAAGAAAAACGGCCTGGACGCCATCCACGACACCGTCCACGAGATGGCCAAGGACGAGGCCCGCCATGGCCGCGCCCTCAAGGGCCTGCTGGAGCGGTACTTCAAGTAAGCGAACCGAAAAAGCGGTGTGTTATCCAAAGCGTCCGAGCATCCGCCAGGCGGCGGTTACCGCTGTGCGCCGCTCCGGCGGCGTGGCGACGGCGGACGCGCTCTATCACTATCTCGCCTACTCCGAAATGGTTCTGCCCACATCCAACTACTGGCCCGTTATCCACGGGCTGAAGCCAGGACAAGTGGAGGAGGACGCGGAAGGGGTACAAATCTTAGGGAAGGACTGATTAAATCGGCAAGAGCGGATGGCGAGAAATTTTGCGACAAAAGAAGGCGCAAAAGTGCAGGAATACTGTATGCAACCGTCACCCGGCCAGCATAGCTGTCCGGCC
>JAJPXI010000220.1 GCA_021205585.1 Oscillospiraceae bacterium | reverse complement strand
CTGCACTGAAGCAAGAAGCTTTTGAAAGTTTACACAAAACTATTGACACAATCCTCAAGTTATCGTTGGGAGTCGAGGCAATGGGAATCTGTTGCTTTATGATATAATCAATTTGACCGAGACAAGCATTCAAGAGTGGACAAAAAATCAGATGCGGCTCGTATTACGCCTACTTCAAAAGAGCTTCGCAATAGAAGAGCCACATCCGACGAAGCAAGTATAACGCAGGGCAACGGCGATGTCAAGAAAAATTTCTCCATAGACAGCCTGAAACAGCCCTCAATTTCCAAAGTAAACGCAACACCCGGCATTTGATATGTTGCGTTTACTTTGGAAATTGAGGATAGACTCTGCCTTTCTGTGGCAAAGCAACAAAACCCTTGACATTACCGGTAAGATTCCGTTATAATTTATACGTCCAGTTTCTTAACCGGCAAACGCGGCATCCGGGTGTAGCGCAGTTGGTAGCGCGCTTGGTTCGGGACCAAGAGGCCGTGGGTTCAAATCCCGTCACTCGGACCAGAAAACCCATGAAATCTCAACGATTTCATGGGTTTTCTATTTTTGCTTTGCCTTAGTCTTTGGGCTACACCGCACAGAGCGGACTGCGGCGCCTTGCGGTGTTCCTGATCCTGCGCGGGCCGCTCGATCAGCCTCCCAATTCGATCATCCTGCGGATGCAGCGACCCGCGCCGTCCAGGACGGGCTGGGGCAGGGCGATTTCCTCACCCCCCCGGCCGGACAGGGCCCGGTAGACGTCCATCAGGGTGGTTACCTTCATATTCATGCAGCTGAGATTGACCGACAGGGGGTAAAAAGCCTTGTCAGGGCAGGCAAACTGCAAATGCTCCACGATGCTGTTCTCCGTGCCGATGAGAAAGCTGTCCCGCTCAGATTTCATGGCGAAGTCCATAATGCCGGTGGTGGAGCCCACATAGTCGGCCTGGGAGACGACCTCCGGGCGGCACTCCGGGTGAACCAGCAGCAGGGCTTCCGGGTGGGCCGCCCTGGCCCGCTCCACGTCGTGGGCGCGCACCACCACATGCCGGGGGCAGCCGCCGCTGTAAAAGGCGAACTGTTTTTCCGGCACCTGGGCGGCCACATAGCGGCCCAGCTGCTGGTCGGGGATGAAGAGGATTTTGTCCGCCGGCAGGGCCCGGCAGATTTTCACCGCCGAGGAGGAAGTGACGCAGACGTCGCAGGCGGTTTTCAGCTCCGAGGTGGTGTTGATGTAGGCCACCGCCGCGTAGCCGGGGTATTTTTCCTTCAGGGCCTCCAGCGTCTCCAAATCCAGCTGCTCGGCCATGGGGCACCCGGCCAGGGGGTTGGCTAACAGCACGCGCTTGTCCGGGGAGAGCACCTTGCAGGTCTCCGCCATAAAGCGCACGCCGCACATCAGCACGTTGCGGTGGGCGTCCCGGCTGGCCTGGACGCTCAGGCCGTAGGAGTCGCCGGTGTAGTCGGCCACCTCCAAAATCTCCTGGCCCTGGTAGGCGTGGGCCAGGATACAGAAATCCTTTTCCTTTTTTAATTGGAGAACTTTTTCCTGAAGCTCACAGATGGTCATGCCGCTGTTCCTCCTTGCTGTCCGTTTCCCGCTCCCAGGGGCGCAGAGGGGCCAGGATGCCGGCCTGGGCCAGCTGCCGCTGGATTAAATCCAGCCGCTCCTGGCTGGGGGCCTCCACCAGATGGTAGTGGTACCCCGATGTAGCGCTGCCCAGCAGGGTGGATTTGCTGTTTTCCAGGGCCTGGGCGAAATCCCGGACGTCCTGCCGGGAGCGGATGTCCATCTCCGCCGTCACCCGGCCATAGACCCGATGGCTGATGCTGATATTCTTGATGTGGCCGCCGCAGTCCACGATTAAATTCAGCTCTTCCGCCATCCGCTCCGGCCCGTGGCAGACCTTGAACTCCCGGGAGCAGGCCGCCGGCTGCTGGAGGATATAGCCCCGGTAGGTGGACTCAATGCCGGAGACCGAGGCCCGAATGACCGCCATATCCTGCACGATGACCTGGCGGCTGACGTGAAAGCGGTCGGCCAGGGTTTTGGCCGCCACGGGGGCGGCGGACTGCCGCAGGAGGGCGACGATTTCCCTGCGCCTTTGCGTTACGTTCACGGCCGTCCCTCCCCGTCCAGCGGGCGCAGGTTCTTCATGGACAGATCCAAAATGGGGGCGGAGTGGGTCAGCGCCCCGCAGGAGACGTAGTCCACCCCCAGACCGGCTACCCGTTTTGCGTTCTCCAGAGTGATATTGCCGGAGCACTCGGTTTTGGCCCGGCCATCGATCAGGGCCACGGCCCGGCGCATTTCCTCGTCGGTCATGTTGTCCAGCATGATGATGTCGGCCCCGGCCCGCACCGCCTCCTCTACCTGCTGGAGCGTTTCGGTTTCCACCTCGATTTTCCGCACGAAGGGTGCGTAGGCACGGGCCATCGCCACCGCCTGGGCCACGCCTCCGGCGGCGGCGATGTGATTGTCCTTGAGCAATACCCCGTCGGACAGGCCGGTGCGGTGGTTCCGGCCGCCGCCCATCCGGACGGCGTATTTTTCAAACACGCGGAAATTCGGCGTGGTCTTGCGGGTGTCCAGCAGGGTGACGCCGGTGCCCTCCAGCAACCGGGCCATCTGGCGGGTGTAGGTGGCGATGCCGCTCATGCGCTGCAAAAAGTTCAGGGCCACCCGTTCCCCGGACAGCAGCGCCCGGATGTCCCCCGTCACCGTGGCCAGCAGCTGGCCGGCATGAATTTCCTCTCCGTCCCGGCACAGGGGTTCGATATGGGCGTCGCCGTCCAGGAGATGGAACACCCGGGCAAAGACGTCCAGCCCGGCGAGTACGCCGTCCTGCTTGCACAGCAGCTCCACCCGGCCCTGTCGGGCCTGGGGCATGACGGCGGCGGTGGACACGTCCTCCCCCGGCATATCCTCCCGCAGGGCCGAGAGAATCCAGGGATCCGCGTTTAATTGCATGGCGATTGGATTCATAGCGTTTCTCCTTATGCCCGAATGGGCTGGGCGGCTCTGATTTGGGCGGACTCCAGGATGGCGGCGCGCACCTGCTCCGCGTACCCGGCGAACAGGGCGGGGAGATCCCGGTAGTCCTCCGGGTTTACGTCCCCGGCGGCGCAGCCGGGGCGGACGCCGCCGAAGGCGATGTCCTCGGCGGCCCGCTGGGCGAACACCAGGGATTCCAGCAGGGAGTTGCTGGCCAGGCGGTTGCGGCCGTGTACCCCGTTGCAGCTGGTCTCCCCCACGGCGTACAGGCCGTCCATGGAGGTCTGGCTGGCCAGGTTGACCCGGATGCCTCCCATGAAGTAGTGCTGGGCCGGGGTGACAGGGATGGGCTGGGTCAGCACGTTGAAGCCCTCCTCCAGGCATCGCTGGTAGATGTTGGGGAAATGGTTCAGGATGGCCTGTTCCCCCAGGGGGCGCATATCCTCCCAGACAAATTCCGTGCCGTCCTTCTCCAGCTGCCGGAAGATGGCCTGGCTCAGCACGTCCCTGGGCTGGAGTTCGTTGGTGAACCGCTGGCCGTTTTTATTGTAGAGCAGGGCGCCCTCCCCCCGCACCGACTCGGAGATTAAAAACCGGCGGCCCGGCTTTTGGGAGAACAGGGTGGTGGGGTGGATTTGGATATAGTCCAGGTGTTCCAGGGCCACCCCCCGGTTCAGGGCGATGGCCAGGGCGTCCCCGGTGATGTGGGGGAAGTTGGTGGAGTTTTGATAAAGCCCACCCAGCCCGCCGCAGGCCAGCACCACGCTGGGGGCCTGGATGAGGGAGGGCTCCCCCCGGCTGTCCACTGCCACCACGCCGCCGCACAGGTTTCCCTGGGCAATCAGATCCACCATCGTGGTGTGCTCCCGGAGGGTGATGTTGGGCCGCCGCCGAACCTGCTCCAGCAGCGCGCCGGTAATCTCCCGCCCGGTTACGTCCTCGTGGAAGAGAATGCGGGGTTTGGAGTGGCCGCCCTCTTTGGTATAGGCCAAACTGCCGTCCCGCCGGCGCGCAAAGCGCACGCCATAGTCCAGCAGTTGGCGGATGACGGCGTTGGAGGAGCGGATCATCAGGGCTACCGCATCCTTGTTGTTCTCATAGTGGCCGGCCCGCATGGTGTCCCGGAAGAAGTCCTCGTAGTCCTCCTCCCCCCGCAGCACACAGATGCCCCCCTGGGCCAGGAAGGAGTCGGACTGCTCCGCCTCCCGTTTGGTGATTATCAGCACCCGCAAGGTTTCCGGCAGGCTTAATGCGCAGAACAGCCCCGCCGCCCCGGTGCCCACCACGGCCACATCGTAAAATTCAGTGTTCATTCCATATCCCTGCTTCCACGGTCCGGCGGGGGAATTCCCCGGCTTCGGAGCCGACGGGAGGCTTTTGGATTTCGCCCCGCAGCGCCAGGATGGCCCTTCGCCGCCCCGCACACCGGGGAGATTTCCAATGCTCCCAAATTGATTTTATGTATTGTAATACACAACTTGACAGATGTCAAGACACCTGACAAAGCTTTCACAATTTTTTCACGACACCTCAATTTCCAAAGTAAACGCAACACCCGGCATTTGATATGTTGCGTTTACTTTGAAGAAGCGGATGTTGCGTTAAATCTGAGAAATCGGAGGGCCGCAAAGAGTATGGGATACAATCCCCCATGGGGGATTGGGGTTGCATTTAGTCTGAAAAGTGAGAAAATAATGTTGGAGGTGGTCATTATGGCCCATTTAAGGAAGTGCTGATTAAGTCGGCAAGAGCGGATGGCAGAAGATTTTGGTTCAGGAAAAGGCGCAAAAGCGCAGGAATACTTGATGTATGTCAAGCTTTTGCAACGCGTTCCTGGGCCAAAAGATTCTGTCATACGCCGCAGGCGCACTTAATCAGCACTTCCTTAGAGGTTCCCATTTGAAAAGCTCTACCGTCTTGTAGAATAGGGCAAGGCGGCAGAGCTTTTTATATGTGGCGCACTTAAGACAGCGCCGCAGACGCATTTCATCGGCGCTTCTTATACGAAGGCCGGATTTGTTTTCACAATAATAGCCATATAACAGAAAATATATTATATTCTGCCTTGACATTCCTCTGCGGTATGATATAATATTTTGACCAAAATCCGCACTCCGGCGGATGGGAGTCAAGAAGGAGGAGAACCGTTTCCGTGCTGAAAAAACTGCTGAAATACATGAAGGGATACGAAAAGGCGGTGCTGATCGGGCCGGCGCTGCTGGTGATTGAGATCGTGTGCGAGCTGATTTTGCCCCTGCTGATGGCCGACATCATCGACGTGGGCATCGAAGGGGGAGCCGGGCTGGCTTACATCCTGCGGAAGGGGGCTGTTATGGTGGTTCTGGCCGGCGTGGCCATGTTCGGCGGCGTGGCCGCCGTGAAGTACACGGCGGCGGCCAGCATGGGCTTCGGGGCCAACCTGCGCAGGGCCATGTTCGACAAGGTGCAGGAGTTCTCCTTTGCCGACATCGACCGCTTTTCCTCCGCCAGTCTGGTCACCCGCATGAGCAACGACATCAACGTTTTGCAGATGATGATCAGCTTCGCCCTGCGGATGTTGGTGCGGGCGCCCATTATGATGGTGGCCGCCCTGGTGGTCTGCGTGACCATCAACGCCCGCCTGGCCATTGTGCTGTTTATCGTCATCCCCCTGATGGCCCTGGCCATCGGTTTTTTGATGCGGCTGTGCCACCGGCTGTTCACCATCATGCAGGAGAAAATCGACTTTCTGAACGCCTCCGTGCAGGAAAATTTAATCGCCGTGCGGGTGGTCAAGAGCTTTGTGCGCCAAAAGTTTGAAAAGAGCAAATTCAAGCGCAGCAACGACGATTTGACCCAGGCTGCCCTGACGGCGGGCACCCGGGTTATCCTGATGCAGCCCATTATGATGGTCTCCCTGTACGGGGCCATCGTGGCTGTGCTGTGGCTGGGGGGCAACCAGGTCGTCTCCGGCGGCATGGAGGTGGGCCAGCTGACCTCCTTTATCACCTATATCTCCCAGATTCTCATGAGCGTGCTGATGGTGGCCATGAGTTTATTGCAGCTGACCCGCGCCCAGGCCTGCGCCCGGCGCATCCTCCAGGTGCTGGAGACCGTGCCGGACATCCGGGATGGGGAGAACGTGACGGAAAACCGGCTGCCCGAATCCAGGGGGCAGGTGGAGTTCCGGGACGTGTCCTTCCGCTACCAGGCCAGCGGCACGGGGGACGACGTGCTGGCCCACATCGATCTGACCATCCCCGCCGGGCAGTTCGTGGCGGTGGTGGGGGGCACCGGCGTGGGCAAGTCCAGCCTGGTCAACCTGATTCCCCGATTTTACGACGTCACCGGCGGGGCCGTGCTGGTGGACGGGATGGACGTGCGGGACTACCCGGTGGCCGAGCTGCGCCAGCGCATTGGCATGGTGCTGCAAAATAACGTCCTGTTCTCCGGTACCATCCGGGAGAACCTGCTTTGGGGCAGGCCGGAGGCCACCGAGGAGGAACTGGTTCAGGCGGCGAAAAACGCCCAGGCCTACGACTTCATCATGTCCTTCCCGGATGGGTTCGACACCCATCTGGAGCAGGGGGGCGTCAACGTCTCCGGCGGTCAGAAGCAGCGGCTGTGCATCGCCCGGGCCATGCTCCGGGCGCCGTCCATTTTAATTTTAGACGACTCCACCTCCGCCGTGGACACCGCCACCGAGGCCCAAATCCGCGCCTCCTTCAAGGAAAATCTGGCGGGCACCACGGTCATCATCATCGCCCAGCGCGTCAGCTCCGTGGAGCACTGCGACCAGATTGTGGTGCTGGACGACGACCACATCGCCGGCGTGGGCACCCACCGGCAGCTGCTGGCGGAAAACCGGATTTACCAGGAAATTTATCGCTCTCAGCAGGAAGGGGTGGCGGAATAATGGCGGACGAAAACACCAGGAAGCAGCCGGACGGACCCGGAGGCGGCCCCCGTGGGGGCTATCAGAAGCCGAAGAACACCATGAAAACCGTACGGCGGCTGCTGGGCTACCTGACCCAGAGCAAGCTGCCCCTGATCGTGGTGCTGGTCTGCCTGCTGCTGTCCACCCTGGCCAGCGTGGGCGGATCCTATCTGCTGCGGCCCATCTCCAATCTGGTGGTGGATTCCTCAAAAACCATGTCGGAAAAGGTGTCCGGCCTGCTGGCGCTGGTGGCCCTTTTGGCGGTTATTTACGCGCTGGGGGCCGCCGCCACCTATCTCCAGGCCCGCACCATGGTGCGCCTGGCCCAGGGCGGGGCCAACCGGCTGCGCCGGGATCTGTTCGACCGGCTCCAGAGCCTGCCCCTGAAATACTTCGACCAGCACACCCACGGGGAATTAATGAGCCGCTTCACCAACGACGCAGACAACGTCCAGCTGGCCCTGGAGCAGTCGGTGGTCAACCTGCTCTCCAGTGCGCTGCTGTTCGTGGGCATCGTGGCGGTGATGATTGTCATCAGCCCCGTCCTCTTCCTTGTCACCCTGGCGGTGCTGCTGGCTGCCCTGCTGATTTTGAAGGTCTGGGGCGGGAAGAGCCGCCGCTACTACCAGAAGCAGCAGGCCGCCCTGGGGGAGGTCAACGGCAATATCCAGGAGATGATCGAGGGGCTGAAGGTGGTCAAGGCCTTTACCCACGAGGAGCAGGCCAAGGAGCGGTTCGCCGCCCTGAACGAGACCTACCGCCGGGCGGGCACCTCCGCCGCCTTTTACTCCACCGCCACCGCCCCCCTGCTGGCGGAGCTGTTCAACATCAATTTCGCCGTCACCGCCATGGTGGGGGGCGTCCTGGCCGCCCTGACCAGCTTCGACATCGGCGGCCTGGTCAGCTACCTGACCTACTGCCGCCAGGTGGGCCAGCCCATGAACCAGATCTCCATGCAGCTGACCACCATCCTGTCCGCCCTGGCCGGGGCCGAGCGCATTTTTGAGGTGATGGACGCCGAGCCGGAGCTTGACGAGGGCCGGGTCACTCTGGTGCGGGCGCGCCGGGAGGCCGACGGCAGTTTAGCCGAGGCCGCGCCCGACAGCCACCAGCACCTGTGGGCCTGGAAAAACGCCGCCGACGGCAGCCTGACCCAGGTGCGGGGGGCCGTGGAACTGACAGAGGTGGACTTCGGTTATGTGCCGGAAAAGCAGGTGCTCAAGCGGGTGTCGGTCTACGCCAACCCCGGCCAGAAGATTGCGTTCGTCGGTTCCACCGGCGCGGGCAAGACCACCGTGACCAACCTGATCAACCGCTTTTATGAGATTCAGGGGGGGCGCATCACCTACGACGGCGTGGACGTGCGGGACATCGCCAAGGACGATTTGCGCCTGAGCCTGGGCTCCGTGCTCCAGGATACCCACCTGTTCACCGGCACCGTTATGGAAAACATCCGCTACGGGCGGCTGGACGCCACCGACGAGGAGTGCGTCGCCGCCGCCAAAACCGCCAACGCCCACTCTTTTATCCGCCGCCTGCCCGACGGCTACCAGACCATGGTCACCATGGACGGGGCCAACCTGTCCCAGGGCCAGCGGCAGCTGCTGGCCATCGCCAGGGCCGCCGTCAAGGACCCGCCGGTGATGATTCTTGACGAGGCCACCTCCTCCATCGACACCCGCACCGAGCGGCTCATCGAGCAGGGCATGGACGCGCTGATGGAGAACCGCACGGTGTTCGTCATCGCCCACCGCCTGTCCACCGTGCGCAACGCCAACTGCATCGTGGTCATCGAGGGCGGCCAGATTATCGAAAAGGGCAGCCACGACGAGCTGCTGGCCCAGAAGGGCCGCTACTACCAGCTCTACACCGGGCAGTTCGAGCTGGACTGATACTGATTCTTCATAGAGGGAACCTCTAAAAAGATACCTCTTTCTATGAAGAATATGGATGGTGGCCGGCCTGATTTTGAACGCCGCGCTTTTTCATGAGAATCAGTGTGAGCGCCGTAAGGCGCGGAGAACCGCAAAAGCCGCCCTGAACGCCCCCCCGCACAGGGGACGTTCAGGGCGGCTTTTATTGTGGACAATACCGCGCTGCGGCAAAAGGGAAAAATGGACGCGGCCAGGGAGTGACCGCTTTTCCCCACGCTCCTGGAAAATTATTCCAGGACGACCAGCACCTCGCCGGTCTTTACCTTGTCGCCCACGGCGACTTTGATTTCCTTTACGGTGCCGGCCTTGGGGGCGGGGATGGGCTGCTCCATCTTCATGGCCTCCATGGTGCCGATGACATCGCGGGCCTGCACCGCGTCGCCCACGTTGACCTTGATGGCGGTGATGGTGCCGGGGATACGGGCTTTAATATCCATTTTCTTGCACTCCTTAATAAAGATTTCGAGGGGAGAGGCGCATCCTCTCCCAGCTGCAAGAATGATTATACTATGGTTTTTTCTCAAGCGCAATCGTTTTTTTGAAATTTCGCGGGATTTTTTCTTTTCCGGGCATTTCACATCCCCAAGCCTTGCATGGAAGGGGAGGACAGCGGCGTAGATTTCGTATGAGACGCCTTTTGAAGCGTCAACCGCGCTTTTGCGCGGCTCTTATACCAATTCTCATGAAAAAGCGCAAATGCGCTTTTTATAGCGCGAAGCGCGTTGAGAATTGTATGAGACGGGATTTTGAAAGCACAGCTTTCAAAATCAGGCTGGGAACCAGCCATATTCTTCATAAAAAGATGAAATCTTTTTATGAAGAATCAGTATTAGACCCTTCAAAAGTTCAGATTAAAATGTCCCATTTTAATCTGAAGAAAGTATCATACAGGCCCCCCGGCATCGCAGGCAATTTTTCAGGCTGGGATTAGTCGGAGATAATGCGCCGCACGCCCACCAGGTAGCGATGATTCGACACGGTGCTCAAAGAGGAGATGGTCACGCAGCCGGAGGCGCTGGAGGCGTGGATGTATTGGCCGTTGCCGATGTAAATGCCCACATGGTTGGCGGCATCGGAGGAGCCGTAGGTTCGCCACAGGAGCAAATCGCCCACCTGCATCTGGCTTTCGTCCATTTCGATGACCTCCCCGTCATAATACTGCGCGGCGGAGGATCGGCTCAAGGTGTAGCCGAAATGGGCAAAGACATAATAGGTAAACCCGGAGCAGTCGAAGGTGGTGGGCCCAGC
This sequence comes from Oscillospiraceae bacterium, assembly GCA_021205585.1. Lineage (GTDB taxonomy): Bacteria > Bacillota > Clostridia > Oscillospirales > Oscillospiraceae > JAJPXI01. Next base: position 1,315 of record JAJPXI010000220.1, on the reverse strand, counting down.
GGTGGCGTAAACATAGGAACAGCCCAAAAACTGCCTGGCGTATTCCACCAGCGCCGCCGCCGTGCCGGAGGACGCATCAGAGGAAGAGCTGCCCGAAGCGGCGGAGGACTCTGCGGCCGAAGAAGCTGTGGAATTACCAGCGTCTGACGATCCGTCAGAACCGGTGTCCGCATCGGAAGATTCCGCCTCCGCGGAGGATTCGGCGCGGGTGGAAGTCTCCGCTTCTGCGGAGGTGGCCGCGTCGGCGGCGCTGCCCCCCAGGGTGACATACTGGCTGTTGACGTAGCCGACGGAGCCGTTATATTTAATTTGATACCAGCCGTTTTCCAGGCCGGTCAGAGTCAGGACGGTTCCGTTGGGGATGGAGGCCATGATATCGCAGCTGGAGCCGGAGCCGTTGCGCATGTTCAGGCCGGAACCGCCGGAGTTGACAGTGCCGACGGTGGGAAACGATACGCTGACGTCTTCGGATGCGCTGGAACTGTCCTCAGAAGCACCGGCGCTGGCTTCGCCGCTTTCAGCGGCCTCCCCGCTGTCCCCGGCGGCGGTTTCTCCCGCTTCGGCCTGGCCGCCGTCTGAGGGCTCGTCCGATACATCGCCGCCTTGGGTAGCCTCCTCAGTTTCCCGCGCTTCCTCTTCGGCCGCCTGGGCATCTGCATCTACCCCTGCGGCATCTTCCTGGGGTTCCAGGCTGGCCTTATCCCCGGCAAGGGACTGGCCGGCGCTCACCGCCTGGACAGTTTCGCTGCTGGGGCTGGCGCTCAAAGCGCCGGCGCCCTGAACCGGTTCGCTGCTGCCGATGGCCATGGCGGACACTCCCACAGCAAGGCAAGCGCACAGGGCGGTAGCCGCAGCCAGGCGAGATAGCTTTTGTAAATCCATAGCGCTTACTTTCCGGCTAAAGCCCGTTCCAACCAGACCGCCGCCACGTCCATGGCGGCGTAAAGATTGTCCTTTTCGGTCTTTTTTACCACCCGATCCCTGGATTTCAAATCCGGATCGGTCAGCTGAAGCTGCACCGACACCTTAGTGGCCAGATTCAGGTCGTCCAGCGGGGCGCTGGCCATGACCTGCAGCATGATAATATATTTTTCGCCCATACTGCCGTAATAGATCAAATTGTCCTTGCGGCGCAGGGGATGCCCCTTATACTCCAAGGGAATTTTCTTTTCTGCCATGATACCCTCCCAATGTCGTTGCGCTGAACGGCAAAAATGCGTCCGGCGCATGGCTTTCATCTGTAACCGAATTGTAACAGATTCAAGCGTCCCTGTCAACCCTAATACTCTCTTCAGATTAAAATGAGACATTTTAA
>JAJPXI010000062.1 GCA_021205585.1 Oscillospiraceae bacterium | reverse complement strand
CTGTTTGGCAACCTGGCCTCCCAGAACTTCGGCAACCGGCTGAGAAAGGAGATGTTCTCCCGCATCGTCAACCTGTCCTTTCAGCAGACCGACGCCTTCACCACCGGCTCCCTGGTCAACCGGCTGTCCAACGACGTCAGCCGGGTGCAGGACGCGGTGAAAATCTCCTTTCGGGGGGTGGTGCGCTACGCCATGATGTTCATCGGCGGCGTGTATATGCTCTACTGGCAGTCCCCCTCTTTCGCCCTGATCGCCCTGTGCGGCCTGCCTTTCCTGCTGTTCTTCGTCATCTTCTTCCTGCGCAGGGGCACTCCTCTGTTCGGCCAGGTGCAGCGGCGGCTGGACGGCATCAGCAGCCTGATGCAGGAGGACGTGGCCGGCGCCAGGGTCATCAAGGCCAGCGTCCGGGAGGAGGCCGAGGGGGAGCGGTTCGACCGGGCCAGCGACGGGCTGTGCCGGACGAACCTGCGGGTGCAGTACCTGCTATCCTACCTGTCCCCCTGCATGAACATCGTGCTGAACCTGTGCGTGCTGGCGGTCATCTATGTGGGTGGACTGGAGGCCCGGGCGGGGGCCGTCACGCCCGGAAAAATTATGGCGGCCATCTCCTATCTGGCGCTGATTCTCACCGGCATCTCGGTGCTGGGCAACCTGTCCCAGACCCTGACCCGCGCCGGGGCCTCCTGGCGGCGCATCCGGGAGGTGCTGGACAGCGAACCGATCCTGCGGGACGGAACCGCCGTTCCGGGGCCGGCCAGGGGCGAGGTGGAGTTCCGCCATGTCCGCTTCACCTACCCCGGCAGCGCCGGGGAGGCCCTCAGCGACGTGTCCTTCCATCTGAAGCCGGGGGAAACTCTGGGCGTCATCGGGGCCACGGGCAGCGGCAAGTCCACCCTGGTCAACCTGATTCCCCGGTTTTACGACGCCACCGGGGGCCAGGTGTTCCTGGACGGGATGGACGTGCGGGACTACCCCCTGGACGAGCTGCGGAAGCGGATTTCCATCGTCCTCCAGGACGCCCGGCTGTTCTCCCGCTCCATCGAGGCCAACATCCGCTGGGGCCGGGCCGGCGCCACGCCCTGGGACATCAAGGCGGCGGCGGAGATTGCCCAGGCCGACGAGTTTATCTGCCGTTCCTCGGAGGGCTATTACACCCCCGTCACCGAGGCCGGTCACTCCCTGTCCGGCGGCCAGAAGCAGCGCGTGGCGCTCAGCCGGGCCCTGGTGCGCCGGGCCAGGCTGCTCATTCTGGACGACGCCACCAGCGCCCTGGATCTGAAAACCGAGGCCGCCTTTTACAAGGCTCTGAACCGGGAATTTCCGGATCTGACCAAGATTATCGTGGCCCAGCGGGTAGCCTCCCTCCAGAGCGCCGACCGCATCCTGGTGCTCCAGGACGGGCGGGTGGCCGCCCTGGGCAGCCAGGTCCAGCTGCTGGAGACCTCGCCGGTCTACCGGGAAATCTACGAATCCCAGCTGAAAGGGGGCGCAGGCCTTGCGGTGTGAAGAAAAAGAGCGGCCCCTGCCGGAGGGGTTCCAGCGCAAAAGCGAAACCAAAGCCGGGGCGCGAACCTCTGCCGGGGTGCAGCAGACCGCCCAGGCCCAGGTGGACTTCGGCGGCTCCCGCCGGGACAACCACGGCATCACAGAAAAGCCGGCGGACATGAAAAAGACCCTGCGCCGCCTGGCCGCCTATTTTAAGGGCGTCAGCAGGCTGTTCGCCCTGCTGATGGCGGTGGTGACGCTGATGACCTGCGCGGCCATCCTGATCCCCTCCCTCCAGGGCGGAGCCATTGACGCCATCAAGGACAGCGACTGGGGCGAACTGTTGTCCCTGCTGGGCTTCCTGCTGGCGGCCTACGCCGTCCAGGCCGTGTGTACCTTTGTCCAGGCCCGGCTGTCCGCCAGTCTCAGCCAGCGCATCCTCCGCCAGCTGCGGCGGGATTTGTTCCAGAAGATTATCCGCCTGCCCATCTCCTATCTGGACACCCACTCCAACGGGGATTTGATCAGCCGCATGACCAACGATGTGGAAAACCTGTCCTCCACCATCTCCCAGAGCCTGGGTTCCCTGCTCTCCAGCCTGCTGACCATCGCGGGGACGCTGCTGATTATGCTGGCCTACTGCTGGCAGCTGACGCTGATTACCATGGTTACGGTGTTTTTAACGGTGTTCTCCACCAGACAGCTGTCCAAAATCATGGCCAGGGAGTACCGCAAACGGGCCAGGCTGACAGGGGAGCTGAACGGGCTGGCCGAGGAGATGATTACCGGCTACCGGTCGGTGGCCGCCTGCCAGCAGCAAGCGCAGATTATCCGAGAATTCAACGAGGGCAGCGACCAGCTGACCGCCGTCAGCGTCCGGGCTGAGAGCCTGAGCAACGGCGTCGGCCCCGTGCTGGACTGCATTTCCAACATCGGCTTTGTGGTGGTGGCGGTGTTTGGGGGCTGGTTCGCCCTGAAGGGGATAATCACCATCGGCGTCATCTCCGCCTTCCTGCTCTACGCCAGGCAGTTCATCCGCCCGGTCAACGAGGTGGCCCAGCTGTTCGGCTCCATCCAGACCGCCGCCGCCGGGGCCGAGCGGGTGTTTGCCCTGATGGAGCAGCCAGAGGAGGACAACCGGGGGACGCTGGCCCTGGAGGAAGGGAAAGGCGCTGTTTCCTTCCGGGACGTGAGCTTCTCCTATGTGCCGGGCCGGCCGGTGCTGGAGCATTTCTCCCTGGACGTCCGGCCGGGGCAGAAGATCGCCCTGGTGGGGGCCACGGGCAGTGGGAAAACCACGGTGGTCAACCTGCTGATCCGCTTTTACCCCGTGGATTCCGGGGACATCACCATCGACGGCCGGAGCATTTATGACCTGAACCGCTCCGGGCTGCGCAGCCAGATGGCCGTCGTCCTCCAGGACACCGTCCTGTTTTCCGACACGGTGGAGGGCAACCTGAAATATGCCGCCCCCGACGCCTCCCGGGAGGACGTGGAGCGGGCCGCCCGCGTCAGCCACTGCGCCGGGTTTATTGAAAAGCTGCCCCAGGGCTACCAGACCATGCTGACCCACGCCGGGGCCAATCTATCCCAGGGCCAGCGGCAGCTGCTGGCCATCGCCAGGGCCATCCTGGCCGACCCGAAGATTCTGATTCTGGACGAGGCCACCTCCTGCGTGGACACCCAGACGGAAAAGCAAATTCAGGACGCCATGGCCCAGTTGATGAAAAACCGCACCTGCCTGATGATTGCCCACCGGCTGTCCACCATCCGGGACGCGGACGTCATCGTGGCGCTGGACCGGGGCCGGGTGGTGGAAACCGGCACCCATGAAGAGCTGCTGGCCAAAAAGGGCTACTACTACGCCCTCTACATGACCCAGTTTGCCGGGCAGAAAACCTGAGCCGGGCGCGCGGACGCATTCTGGATGGCTGCAAAGCCCCGCTTTTTCGGCGGGGGCAGCGGCAAAATTGGTCAAAACCTTTTCGTTTTCCGGGTGGGGCAGGCCGTTTTCCCGGCCCAGGGCGATGCATTTGAGCAGCCAGGCCATGTTTTTGCCCAGGTTGTACATGGTCATCAGCCCCTCTTTATCTTGGATCACCTGCTCCGGCTGGGAGCCGTGGACGTGGTTCCAGTAGGTGGAGGATACCACCGGCATGGAGCGGACGGTGAAATATTTGTTAATCACGTCCAGGGAGGCGGTGGTGCCCACCCGGCGGGCGGAGAGGATTGCCGCGGCGGGCTTGAAGTCGAAAACGCCCCGGGCGGAGTAAAAGACCCGGTCCATAAAGGTCAGCAGCCGCCCGCTGGGGTGGGCGAAATAGACCGGGGAGCCAAACACAAAGCCGTCCGCGCTCCGGGCCTTTTCCGTAAACTCGTTCACGCAGTCCTCAAACGCGCACCGCCCGGTCTTCTGCGTATCGAGTCAGCAGACAGAATCGGTGTGCATGGTGATATTGTATCACAAATTTTCAAATCAGTCATTAGGGAAGCGCTGATTAAATCGGCAAGAGCGGGTGGCAGAAGATTTTGGTTCAGGAAAAGGCGCAAAAGCGCAGGCATACTTGATGTATGTCAAGCTTTTGCAACGCATTCCTGGGCCGAAAGATTCTGCCAGACGCCGCAGGCGCATTTAATCAGCGTTTCCTTAGCGTTTTTTGCATCGGGTCAAGTCTTTTCTTGGCCCTTAATTTCCAAAGTAAACGCAACACCCGGCATTTGATATGTTGCGTTTACTTTTGAGGACCTGGCGAATATATGAAATGAGAAAGATATCAAACTGCTAAAAATAGCATTGTTACGCAGAGTAACACAGATGTAAATGGGCGTCTCTTGTCTGTTACGTTTCAACTTGCTATGCTGATATTGTAAAGATCATAAGCAGTTATGTTCTTTAACGTCAAAAAAAGGAGCGATATTATTATGAAATTTGAAGGCAAACTGAAAGAGGCAAGAAAAAAACAAGGCCTGACGCAGGAGGATATGGCTGAGAAACTATGTGTTTCAAGAGCTGCGATTGCTAAGTGGGAAACTGGAAAGGGGATGCCTGATGTGGAAAATTTACGAGCTATTAGTACTCTGCTGGATGTGAGCATCGACTATCTGCTGGACGGTGAGGCGGAGATTGACCTTAACATTATCAAAGAACCAATTAACTTGGATGATTACCCAAAACTGACTGGCCTTAATAAACTCAAGACCACAAAGGAAAATGAGGTTATAAAAACAAGATATCCTGATGCGGAAATTACCGTTTTATTAAGAGAACGTATACTTTCTCGTGGGGAAAGGATTGTAGATAATGCTGTATGGCTTCTTACGGATGCCCCTACCGGAACCGTAGACCTTGCCGATAAGCTGAAAGACATGAGTTCTTACTATCTGGTAGAATACCCAGATAAGAAGCTACTTGTAAATGTGACAAAGGATTTTATTATTTCTCAACGGCTTTACATTGTTACAGAGACCAAAAAGCTGCAAATTGGAGAGAATGTCTTCACAAAAGGGGTTAAGATTAACGGATAATTAGGGCCTGCTGAAAAACCGCAAGGATACGAATCCGCACAAGGAAGCGAATAAGCCATAGCCGCAGCCGGTAGGCTGCATTCATGGCTAGGATGTCCAATGCTGCTTCTGTTTTGGCACACGCATCTTTGTAAATTTGTTTCTCCGCTGCGGCATCTGTTACGGTATTCTTCCGTCTGCCCAGCGGAGGGCCGCTCAGACGGATACCGTGTTCCTTGCATGTATGTGCTAATGATATGACCTCCCGGCCCCCAAAAAAGGTGGAGAAGTAGAAGCCCATTTTTGATGTTTGTTCATCTTTTTGGGTGGGCATCACTATGAGTTAAGCCAGAATTAATGTTTCCCAAACAAAATCCAAATATTCGCCAAACAAAAGGGCAGTATACTCACTCCATCAAATGAAAGGAGCGTTGCTGATATGGCAAAATCTAAGTTGGTGAAAGGCAGCGAAAAAATTGCCGAAGTGGTAGTTGGCGGATATAAGAAAATAGAAGAAGGGGTCGTCGGCGGCTACCAAAAAATCGAGGACGGTGCAGTCGGCGGATTCAATACGATTGCCGACAAATTCGTGGTTCAGTTTCTGACAAAGGAAGGAGAAACCGTAGAAGAAGCAAGGGTGAGGCTGGAGCAGGTGAGGCTGTCCGGGGAGGAAGCGGATGAATGCGATTGAAATCAGGAATCTCTCCAAGAGCTTTCGGGGGCTGCACGCTGTAGACGGCCTAAACATGACCGTGCCGGTCGGCTCGATTTACGGTTTTATCGGAGAGAACGGAAGCGGAAAATCTACAACAGAGAAGCTAATCTGCGGGCATCTTGTTCCCAGCGGCGGCTCCATCCGGCTTTTTGGCAAAAGCTATAAGGATGCCGGCGTCCGGGTGCGGGTCGGCGCACTGATTGAAAACACGGGATGCTTCCCAAATTCCAGCGTATGGGATAACCTGATGATGCAGGCGATCAACTTGGGGATTACGAACCGGCAGGAGGAAATCGACAAGGTCTTAAAAATCGTCCGCATGGAGGATTCCGCCCGCATGAAATTCAAAAAGTGTTCCCTTGGAATGAAACAGCGCATCGGGATTGCCATGGCGCTGCTGGGCGACCCGGCGCTTCTAATCCTGGATGAGCCAATCAATGGGCTTGATACGGACGGGATGCGGATTATGAGGGAGATTCTGGTGGACATTACAGAGAACTATGGCTGCACTGTCCTGATCTCCTCCCATATCCTCGGTGAACTCGAAAAAATCGCCACCCATTATGGCATTATTAGGCAGGGAAAAATGGTTCAGGAACTGTCCGCGAAGGAAATGGAAGGCCGCTGCCGCAGCTATACCTCCCTCAAAACGGGCGATATGCAGGCGGCAGAAAGGGTTCTTCGCGCAAGGTATGCGGATGTCCGCAGAGAAGAAGGGTTCCTCCGTGTCTATGATGTGGAGGATACGGAAGGAATCGTTGGGCATCTTTTGCAGAATGGCCATGCGGTCAGTGAAATTCAGAAAAACCGAATCGGCCTTGAGGAATACTATATTGAGCTGATGTCAGGGAGGGGGGCTTAAAGAAATGTCAACAGAAATCAAATTCAAATCTCCCGGGTTTTTTGAACGTCTGAAGGGGATGCTTGGCGTCGATTTTTACCGCCTGTTCCATACGCCGATGTTTTATATCTTCCTGGGGATTGCGGCAGTTATCCCCGCCCTGATTCTTGGGACACAGGGGACGGACGGCGCTTCTATCCTGTATACAAACACATGGCAGATCATAGCTGCGGATACACCTCTTTACGCGGTTTCATCCATAGCGGAATATGCCAACATGAATATGGTGTTTATCTTCGGCGGAATCATGGTGTCCATCTTTATCGGGCATGATTACAAGAGCGGTTATGTGAAGCAGCTTTTCACCACGCACTCCAAAAAGAAGGACTATATGATGTCCAAAAGCCTTGTGTGCGCGTTTGCCATGGCGTGTATGTGTATTACCTACACCATCGGTGCCACCGGCGCAGGGCTTGTGGCGGGGACATCCTTTGCAGTCAATGCCGGTTCGCTGCTGATTGCGATTGTAAGCAAGATGATCTTAAGCCTTGGCTGGGCAAGCCTTTACACCTTTTTGAATGTGATCTTCCGCAGATACTTCGGCATCTCGATTGTGTCATCCTTCCTGATCGGTACCGGGCTTCCGATTCTTGCAGTTGGGATGATTCTTGGCAATGCGTCAGGGAGCGTCCTAAACCTTTTCCTATATGGCGCATCCGTATTTGCCTGCCTTTCGGCGAATCCGGTAACGCTGCTTGTCTGCACAGCGGTCTCTGTCATCTGGGCCGTCATCTATAACACGGCCGGTTCCATCGTGCTTGCGAGAAGTGATGTGTACTAAAGGAGGCGATGAACATGAACGCGATTGAAATCAATGGATTGACAAAAAGGTTCGGCAGCAAGGCCGCCGTATCCGGCCTTACCATGACTGTCCCGGAAGGAGCCATCTACGGCTTCATCGGGGAGAACGGAAGCGGAAAATCCACAACGGAAAAAATGATCTGCGGGCTGCTCATCCCAAACGGCGGTTTTATCAGATTGTATGGCCGGGAATATACGGATGAAACCATAAGGGCAACTGTGGGTGTCCTGATTGAATCCCCCGGATGCTTCCCAAATATCAGCGTGTGGAACAATATGATGCTCCAGGCTGCCAATCTGGGCGTGAAAAATCCGGAAGAGGAAATCGGAAGGGTATTGAAGATGGTTCGGATGGAGGGCGCGGCATCCAACAAATATAAAAACTGTTCCCTTGGCATGAAACAGCGGATTGGAATCGCCATGGCACTACTGGGGCATCCGAAGCTCCTGGTGCTTGATGAGCCGATCAACGGCCTGGACGCGGATGGGATGCGGCTCATGCGGGAAATCCTCACAGACCTGACGAAAAGCCAGGGCTGCACGGTTTTGATCTCTTCCCATATCCTTGGGGAACTCGAAAAGATTGCGACCCACTACGGTATTATCCGCAGGGGTAAAATGATAAAAGAAATGACGGCGGCACAGCTGGAAGCGAACTGCCGCACCTATATCGCCCTTCGGACAGGGGATATGGCAAGGACGAGGATGCTGCTTTCCGGAAGATACCTCCAGGTGAAAGAGGAAAATGAAGAACTTCGGGTTTACGATGCAGCCGCTCCCGAAGAAATCGTCACCTGGCTTTATGGACAGGGCATCCTGGTCAGTGAAATCAGGACAGCGAAAGTCGGACTGGAAGAATACTACATCGACCTGATGGGCGAAAAGGAGGGCAGATAACGATGGTTGGAAATAATCGAAACAAAACGGAGTTCCTCCGGAAAAGGAGAACCTTGAACAGTATGCTGTCCGTAGACTTCCGCAGGATGTTCACAACACCGCTTTTCTATATCATGCTCGGTATCGCGGTGGTTATGCCGGTGCTGATTCTGGTCATGACAACCATGATGGACGGCTCCGCATCGGTGGACCCTTCCACCGGTGTGGAAACCGCGATTGAGGGATTTGATTCTGTGTGGCAAATCATTGGAACGGCCAGCGGGGAAACATCCTCTGCGGCAATGAGCATTACAAGTATGTGCAATATTAACCTGGTGTATTTTATGGCGGCGGTGCTTGCCTGCCTCTTTGTCTCCGCAGATTTTAAGAGCGGATACGCAAAGAACCTTTTCGCCGTCCGCCCGAACAAGATGGACTATATCATTTCCAAAACGGTAGTGTGCGTCTTTGCCGGGATATGGATGCTGCTTGGCTTCTTTGCCGGCGCGATGCTGGGAAGGGCGGTAGCCGGACTGCCATTCGCGCTGGAAACAGCAAGTATGTTCGGCGTCATCCTGTGTATGCTTGCAAAGATTTTTCTTCTGCTGGTGTTTGTACCGATTTTTGTGCTGATGAGTACAGTCGCAAAGGACAGGACGTGGCTTTCCCTCCTGCTCTCTCTTTTCGGAGGGATGCTGCTTTATATGATGGTGCCGATGATGACGCCGCTGAATTCCACTTTGCTTCATGTTGTGATGTGCATGGCCGGTGGCGCATTGTTCTTTGCGGGATTCACCATCGCATCTTCAACCGTTTTAAGGAAAACCGATTTGGTGTAATCCCGAAAAAGACAAGAGAGAGCCACAGATTTGAAGTCTGCGGCTCTCTTATCAAGTTCACAAAATAGACATATTTCTCAAACAAAGCGCAAACATTGGCGGTGTATGTTATAATAACAACGGGTTCACCCCGTGAAAAAAGAAAGCGAGGCAAAAATCGTGATTCATATCCTCGTGGTAGAGGATGACGCTGAATTAAACCGGCTCGTCTGCACCTACCTGAATGACAGTGGATTTCAGGCCACGGGCTGCCTGAACGCCAATGATACCTATAACGAAATGTACAACAACCTTTATGAACTGATTATATCTGACATTATGATGCCCGGAATTGACGGGTTTGAATTTGCCAAAACAGTAAGGTCGGTAAACCGTCAAATCCCGATTTTATTCATGTCGGCGAAGGATGACCTGTCCTCCAAGCAGAAGGGATTTCACCTTGGGATTGATGACTACATGGTAAAGCCTCTGGATCTGGAGGAGCTGCTTCTTCGGGTGCGGGCGCTGCTGCGGCGCGCCAATATTATGGCAGACCGGAAAATCACTGTGGGGAACCTGACCCTGGATGCAGACGCCATGAGTGCCACGGTGAACGGCAGCGAGGTTTCACTTACCAACCGGGAGTTTAATCTGATCTATAAGCTGCTCTCCTACCCAAACAAGACATTCTCCAGGGCACAGCTGATGGATGAGTTCTGGGGTGTGGACAGCGACACCAGCCTTCGGGCGGTGGATGTGTATGTGGCCAATCTGCGCAGCAAACTGTCTTCCTGCGACGGATTTAAGATTGTTACCGTCCGGGGGCTGGGATATAAGGCGGTGTTCCAATGACAGAGGGAAAGCGATCCAAACAGATATGGGATCGGGACAGTCGATTCCCCAAATCACTTTTTGGCATCTATCTTGGTGTCTTATGCCTGATGTCCGGACTACACCAGGGACTGATTGTCGGCATGGATTATTTGAATGTGGGCGGAATCTTGATGGTGCATATCACAGTTGCCTACTGGCTGATTGTGGCGGCTGTGCTTACGCTTTTTACACGCTGGAGGGTAAGGAAAACCTATGATGAACCCTTACAGCAGATGGCGGATGCTACCGAAAAAGTTGCAAAAGGTGATTTTTCCGTTTATATTGCGCCAACCGACACAATAGAAAAATATGACTATCTCGATCGGATGATACTGGATTTCAACAAGATGGTGGAGGAACTGGGGAGCGTGGAAACGCTGAAAACAGATTTTGTCTCCAATGTATCCCATGAAATGAAAACGCCAATCGCCGTTATTCAAAGCTACGCGGAATTGATGAAAACGGATCAGCTGCCTGAAAGCAGGCGGAAAGAATATGCGCAGGCGATTATGAACGCCTCCGCCCGGCTCTCTGACCTGATTAGCAATATCCTGAAGCTGAACAGGCTGGAAAATCAGAATATCACGCCTGAAATCAGGAGCTATGATGTGTGCCGTCAGCTTACCGACTGCATCCTCCAGTTTGAGAAGGCATGGGATGAAAAAGAACTTGACTTACAAATAGACATGGAAGAAGCTGCTATTGTTATGGCAGATGAGAGCCTGATGGAACTTGTATGGAATAATCTTCTGTCCAACGCCGTGAAATTTACGGAATGCGACGGGACTGTTACAATCCGACAGCAATCGGATCGGCAGTTTGTTACTGTTTCCATCTCGGATACCGGCTGCGGCATCAGCAGCGAAGCAAAAGCGCATATTTTTGACAAATTCTATCAGGGAGACACCTCCCATGCCGCAGAAGGCAACGGCCTGGGGCTTGCCCTTGCGAAACGGGTGGTTGACCTGATGGGCGGAGATATTACGGTCATGAGCGAGGAAGGAAAAGGAAGTACCTTTCAGGTAAGAATTCCGGCTCCTTCGGGAAATATCACGATGGACAGTGAGGTGTGAAAATGGAAAATATAGATTGTGAGCAGATGTCCTTCATCCGGTATGAATATAAAGAGGTTATGGCCTCCAGTGATGAAGTCTCCATGTTGCTGGACGGGTATAAGAGCTTTGGATGGGAACTGAACCGGGAACTTTCGGGCGACTTGGAAAAGTTCATGATGGAAGGACGGAAAAAAATAGTCCTGCACCTCAGGAGAAAACGAAGTATCGTAAACAAGGCGGAGCTGAGCAGGCTCCAGAAGAATTTTGAAGCCTGTCTGGATGAAATCCATGCGCTTGAAAAAAGCAAAGAATCAAAGCCGACCATTTATGCCCTTGCTGTGGGAATCGTAGGGACTGCGTTCATGGCGCTGGCAACCTTCGCGGCAACCGCGGATACTCCTTATGTATTGCTGACCGTTTTGTTCGCCGTTCCAGGGTTTCTTGGCTGGATACTGCCGATATTTCTTTACAGGAACGGAGTTGCCAGGAGAACGCAAAAGATTGCGCCGTTCATAGAAAAAAAGTACGATGAAATTTATGAATTGTGCGAAAAGGGAACGAAACTGCTTTATTGATGGAACTCATATTAAAGTTTCCGTCAACAAAAATTTTTAAAGAGAGGCTTCGAGCATATGTGTGAGGAAGATTAGCGCCCCGGAAGCACAGGGTTAACAGCAGAACAAGACAGCATGACCATAGCAATCATGTTGTTAGGGAAGGACTGATTAAATCGGCAAGAGCGGATGGCGAGAAATTTTGTGACAAAAGAAGGCGTTGAAGCGCTGTGTGAATGGCCAATTCCTCTTTCGCGCAAA
>JAJPXI010000201.1 GCA_021205585.1 Oscillospiraceae bacterium | reverse complement strand
CTTGTGCAAAATCATTGCCAGCCGCCGCAGGCGCATTTAATCAGTGCTTCCTTAGGCAAGTTTTACACTTGTACACTTGACATTTGAGATACATGAGGATAAAATGTACATAGGGACTATATAGAAAAGCAGTTGAACTGCCTGTGCAGGCAGTGATCAATCTGCTTCTGACCACAAAAAACCATGCCCTGTTAGTATTCTACTTAAAGAGTACCCTTAGCGAATGCACGCCAAAAAGCGGAAATCAACTGGACACAGGCAACATACCCGGTGGCCTCGTTGTTGAAATTCAAAAAACTGGGGAAACGACTTTGTTTGTAAACCGTTATTGGCAGTATCACAGGATGCAGCCTGATTCATTAACCCTTGACCGTCCAACATCGCTGGCCGCTTCCTGTGTCAAGGGCGCCATCGGCGCTCGCTTTACCCTTGACACAGGAAGCGGACGGCGATACCATCCGGGTCATGGGTTAATGAAGACAGTGACCCGCACTGAAGCAAGAAGCTTTTGAAAGTTTACACAAAACTATTGACACAATCGTTCAGTAGAGATATTCGCCGCGAAATCCGTAGTATATATATAAGGGAACCTCTAAAAACTATTCTGCGGCGGCTGGCGAAAAAGTTCCGCCAGCCGCCGCAGACGCATTTAATCAGTGCTTCCTAAGGAATAAACGCAGCCAGGGGCGGCCGGCGCGAGCGTTCGCGTCCGGCTGCCCCTGCGCATTTGATTTTTATTCGTTGGAGACCTGATGCCGCCGGAAAACCTGACAGGCCAGCAGGCCGAATATGGCCGAAACCCCTGCCAGCGCGGGCAGGCTCAGATATACCGTCCGAATCTCCGCACCGAAAAGGGACACGGTGTAGCCGCCGGAAAACAGGGTACGCACGCTGATGGCCTGGCTGTAGGCAAACCGCAGTACATTGGTCAGGGGGGCGCTCTCATCGCTGAGCAAATGGTAGGCAACGAAGGGAATCAGCCCCGCCGCCAGGGAGACCATCGTCGCCCACAGCGCGCGCCGGTTCAGGGCGGACACCAGCAGGGTGAACATACAAAAGCCCAGGCAGCCCAGCCAGGAGACCAGCAGCAGCACGGGGACGTACTGCCAGACCCGGAACTCGAAGGGGGAGCTGAGATAGCGGAACACGTCGACCGCCGTCATGACAAAGCTGGCGTTCCCGTCCCCCGGCCCCCATACGGCCAGGGACAGGGCGGCGTATATGCCCACCGCCGCCGCATAGACAAACGTGGTCAGCAGCAGCGCCGCCGCCATTTTTGCCAGAATCGCCCGGCGCTTCCCGTGCCTGGCAGCCAGAAGCAGGGCATCCGTCCGGTTTTCATACTCCGAGGAAAACACCGGCGAGACGAAAAAGGCAATCAGGAAAATCGCAATCGCCGGCAGATAGCTGGCGATAAAATCCTCTAAAAGCCCGTAGGCCACCGTCTCCCCAATCGCCAGCGTCCGGGCCTGAAGCCCCATCTCCGCCAGGCTGGATTTGCGCACACTGTCGCAGCGGTTCAGCCAGACGGGAAACTCTAACGCCTCCCACTCCTCCTGCTCGGCCTGGGTCAGCGCCCCGGCCTCCTGCTTTGGCAGCAGCTGCTCATAGCGCCGCTGGGCCTGAGCCAGCGCCCCCGTGTTTGCGCTCCCGGTATAGGCCGTCAGCGCCTCCTGCATCTCCCGGTAGTCGGCCTGCGCGCAGCTGTACGCAAACAGCCCCGCGCACACTGCGGTCAGCGCCAGCAGGCAGACCAACGCGCGCCGGACGGGGAGGAGTTTTTTCAGTTCATAGCGAATCAGCCTTCCCATGCGATTTCCCCCCCAAAGCAGGATAGATAGGCGTCCTCCAGCGTGGGTTCCGCCGGCGCCGCCCCCGGCGCGGGGCGCTGCTCGGCCTGCAGGCGCAGTTCAACACGCCCCCCCTGCAGCCGCCGCAGGGAGGAGACGGCGAAGCGGCCCTGATACCCCTGCGCCTCCTCCTGGGGAACCGTCAGAATCCACACCCGGCCCCCGGCCAGGGCGGCGAGTTCCTCCGGCGTCCCCTGCTTGAGCAGGGTTCCGTTTTTCACCATCAAAATCTGTTCGGCAGTATTCTCCAAATCGGACACGATATGGGTGGACAGCAGCACCAGGCGATCCGCCGAAATTTCACCCAGCAGATTGCGAAGCCGGATGCGCTCCCTGGGATCCAGCCCCGCCGTGGGCTCGTCAAGAATCAGGATGGCCGGGTCGTTCAGCAGAGCCTGTGCGATGCCGAGCCGTTGCTTCATCCCCCCGGAAAATGTTTTCACGCGCTGGCCGCCCTCCCGCTCCAGCCCCACCAGGGCCAGCAGCCGCCGGGCGGCCTCCTCCGCCGCAGGTTTTTCCATCCCCTTGGCCGCCGCCAGATAGCGCATAAACTCCATGGCGGTAAACCGGGGGTAAACGCCGAAGCTTTGGGGCAGATACCCCAGCGCGGCCCGATAGCGCTCCCCCAGGCTGCGGATGGGAACGCCGTCCAGGGAAATGTTCCCGGAGGTGGGCTCCAGCACGCCGGCCAACATGCGCATCAGGGTGGTTTTCCCGCTGCCGTTGGCCCTCAGCAGCCCGTACACCCCGCTTTGAAAGCGGGCGGAAAAGCGATCCACCGCCGTCTTTCCCCGGTATCGTTTGGTCAGCTGGCTCAAAACAAGCTCCACGCCGCGTCTCCCCTCTCCGTACTCTGATTCTTATATCTCCATCATACCGGGATTCCCGGCGGAAATCAACGGGGGAAACCTTAAGATTGTTTGAAGATTGCGCGGCACCACGCAAAGGGGGCGGCGCAGAGCAATTCTGCGCCGCCCCCGGTTTTCCGCTGGTTTTTCTCACTCGCTGAGTACGGTGCCGTCGGCCAGGGTGATGGTGTAGCCATTGTAGTTGATGGTGCCCTCATTGGTCAGGCTGGTCAGGGTGCAGTCCCCGGTCAGGGTCCAGGTGCTGCCCGACTCAATGACCACCACCGCGTTGTCGGACACGGCCTCGCCGCCCTCCTCATTGTCCACGATGTTGACCGTGCCGGTGAAGTCGCTGCCCCCGGTCAGGGTCGTGGTCAGGGTGGAGATGGTGTCCACGATAATGTCCCCCTCAAAGCTCTGACCGTCGGCGGTGAACTCCACCTGAGCCCCGTTGGAGCCGGCGCTGCCCCAGCCCCGGGTGCCGGAGTTGCCGCTGACCACCAGGAAGTATCCGTCCTCGTCCTGGTTGTCGATGTCCACCCCGGACAGGGTCAGCACGCAGTGGGTGTTGGTCACATAAATCAAGTCGCCGTTCAGAGAGGTCAGGCTGCCCCCGGTCATGGAGAAGGTGGAGGTGCCCACCTCGGCGTCGCCGGACATGGACTGGTAAATCATTACGTTGTGGACGTTCTCGTCGGAGCTGGTGCCCTCGGTGTCGCTCATGTTGCCGGTCACGTCGCAGTCGGTCAGGGTGATGGAGTTTTCCCCCTCAATGACCAGGGCCTCGGAATTGTTGACGGTCAGGGTGGCGTTGGACACGGTGATGTCGGCCGTGGAGTAGACCGCCGGGGAGTTGTAGCCGTTGCTGGTGTAGGTGCCGCCGTCCACCACCACGGTGCCGCCTCCCCGGTCGCTGCGGATGGCCGCCGAGGAGCTTCCGGCGGTGGTTACGGTCAGGTTGCTGGCGTAGGTGGTGCCGCCGCCGGTGGTCTGGATGCCGCCGGAGTTATCCGCCGTGGTGGTGATGGTGGAGTCGGAGATGGTCACGACGGTGCCATCCCCGTAGCTGAACACCCCGTTGCCGTTCTGGGCGGAGGAGGTGATGGTGGCGTTGGTGATGGTCACCTGGGCCCCATTTGTAGCCAGCAGGGCGGCGTTGATGCCATAGAAGTCGCCGCTCTCCGTGTCGGAGCTGGCCCCGCCGCTTTTGTCCACGGAGATCCCGTCCAGGGTGACGGTGGCCCCGTCCACGCGCAGGGCGTTTTCATCGTCGCCGGTGGAGGTATAGGTCTCATCGGCGTAGTCGCCGTCGGCGTCGATGGTGTTGGCACTGCTGCCCTGGTCCACTTCGGAGCTGGTCTGCGTCCCATCGGAGAAGCCCTCCTGGGCCGCGGCGGTCAGGTCGAGCGTCTCCACCTGGCTGATGGCCCCGTTGCTGTCAAAGGTGATTTGGAGGATGTCCCCCACAGCCAGCTCTTCGCTGACGGCAACCGTGCTGAAATCCAAAGTCAGGGTCTCCCCGGAGGAGGTGAAGGAGCTGCCGCCCATCCCGGCGGCGTCCGGCATCTCGCCATCCATGTCCTCCGGCATCTCGCCGTCCGCGTTCATCTCGCCGCCGATGTCCGGGGCCTCGCCGCCCATGTCGCCGGTTCCGTCGGGCGCTTCGCCCATCCCGTCAGCCTCGCCGTCGGGCAGCTCCGGAACCTCCCCGTCCGCCTGGCCGGCGTCCGTGCCGTCGGTCTCTTCCTCGTCGTCTCCCTCCAGCAGGTCGCCGGAGGCGCTGAGCAGCTGGGCGGAACCGCCGGAGGCCGCCGCAGCGGTGCTGTCGGCGGAGGTGTCCTCATCCTCGGCGATGTCCTCAAAGCCGTCCTCGCCGCCCATGCCGTCCGGGGCCTCGCCGTCGGGCATCTCGCCGTCCCCTATGCCGTCGGGCATTTCGCCGTCCCCTATGCCGTCGGGCATTTCGCCCATGTCCCCAAGGCTTTCGGCCTGGGTCAGCTCTCCCAACTCCAGGGTTACGGAGTCCCCGTCAATCTCCGTAATCTGGCCCACGATGGTGCTGTCGGCGTAGTCCTCATAGGTTTCCGCCTCGTCCTCGCCTGAACAGGCGGCCAGGGTGAACAGCATGGCCCCCGCGCAAATAAGGCTCGTCCATCTTTTTTTCGTTTTCATAATTTTCTATCATCCTTTCCACCGGTTTCCCCGGCCCTTCTTATCCTGTATTTTACTACAGCTTCCTGAAATGGCAGTGAAAAAGTTGAAACAAAGCTGTAAACAAACTGTGAGAAATCTATGAAACGAGCCCGTCTCTGCCGGAGGCCGCCGCAATCGCGCAAATCTTTTTTTGACATGGCCCCGGCCCTATGGTACAATTTATGAAAACGGAACGCAAGGAGGCATCGCCATGGAAAAGGAACTTGAAACCCTCCAGCGGTGGGTGGACGAGAGCGGCAGCATCGTATTTTTCGGCGGGGCGGGGTGCAGTACGGAGAGCGGCATCCCGGATTTCCGCAGCGTGGACGGGCTGTACAGCCAGAGCTACGACCAGCCGCCGGAGACCATCCTCAGCGCCTGCTTTTTCAAGGCCAATCCGGAGGTCTTTTTCCGCTTCCACCGGGAAAAGCTGGTCTGCCCCGGCGCAAAGCCCAACGCGGCCCACCTGAAGCTGGCGGAGCTGGAG
The DNA here is from genome assembly GCA_021205585.1 of Oscillospiraceae bacterium. Lineage (GTDB taxonomy): Bacteria > Bacillota > Clostridia > Oscillospirales > Oscillospiraceae > JAJPXI01. The sequence goes on along the minus strand of JAJPXI010000201.1, from coordinate 6,522 downwards.
CGGGCGGGCAAGCTCCGGGCGGTCATCACCCAGAACATCGACGGCCTGCACCAGATGGCGGGCAGCCGCAACGTGCTGGAGCTCCACGGCACCATCCACCGGGCCTACTGCGCAAAATGCGGGAAGGCTTTTCCCGAAGAGGTGCTCCATACGGGGACCCAGGTGCCCCGGTGCGAGTGCGGCGGCGTGGTGCGGCCGGACATCGTGCTGTATGAGGAGGGGCTGGACGAGGGGGTGATGGACAAAAGCGTTTCCTACCTCCAGAGCGCCGATTTGCTCATCGTGGGTGGCACCTCCCTGGTGGTCTACCCGGCGGCGGGCCTGCTGCGCTATTACACCGGGCACAGGCTGGTGCTCATCAACAAGGATCCCACTCCCTACGACAGCCGGGCCGACCTAATCCTCCACGGGCCAATCGGCCAGATTTTAGGACAGATTCAAGTCCGCACATAGAAAAGGGGCTGTTTCAACATGGGAGAAGTGATTTCCAACATCTTAAATTTCAGCATTGCCGGATTTACCATCAACAAGCTGCTCTCCGCCCTGATTTTGGTGGTCATCTGCCTGCTGGTGGTCAAGGTGCTGCTGAAGGGGCTGAACCGGGTGCTGGAACGTACCAGCATGGAGACCAATCTGCGCTCCATCGTGCGCACAGTGGTCAAGTTCTTACTGCTGTTCCTGGTGGTGCTGATTGTCATGGGCTCCCTGGGCATTTCGATCACCTCCCTGGTGGCCGTGCTATCGGTGGTCGGCCTGGCGGCCTCCCTGGCGGTGCAGAACAGCCTGTCCAACGTGGCCGGTGGCATCCAGCTGATGGCCTCCCAGCCCTTTAAGCTGGGGGACTATGTGGAGGCGGGGGACACCGCCGGCACCGTCAACAGCATCGGGCTGTTTTACACCAAGCTGCTGACAACGGACAATAAACTGGTGCAGATTCCCAACTCCGAGATCGCCAATGAGAAAATCACCAATTACACCAGCCAGGAAAACCGCCGGGTGGATTTGAAATTCACCACCTCTTACGACGCCCCGGCGGACACCGTCAAGCAGGCCGTCCAGGCCGTGGCGGCGGCCCACCCCCTGGCCCAGCCCACGCCGGAGCCCTTCGTCCGGGTGTCCGGCTACGGGGACAACGCCATCGAGTACACCGTGCGGGTCTGGTGCGCCACAGAGGACTACTGGAATTTGTACTTTGACCTGATGGAGCAGGTCAAGGCGGCCTTCGACCAGGCGGGCGTGGAGATGACCTACCCCCACCTGAACGTCCACATGGTGGACGGGACGCCTCCGCAGAAATAAAACGGCGCGGTCGGAACGGATTCCCGCCCGGCCGCGCCCCCGCTCACTCCCCCGGATACGTCAGGCCGTGGAGGAACCCGTCCAGCTCCACGGACAGCACCTCGCCGCCCACCACCCGGTTTTTATACACCAGAAGCGCGGCCTGCACCCCGGTTTCACCGGTGGGGTAGTTGGTAATCTCATAGGTATACCGCTTCACCCGCTTGCCGCAGCAGGCCGTCAGGTCGAATCCCTGGGACTGCTGGAGGGCCAGGTACTCCTCGTAGCTCTCATCGAAGGTTTCGGGAATCAGCAGCTCCTCCACCGCCACAGGCTCCGGCTCCACCGTCCAGCCGTAGCTCTCCAGGTAGGCCACCCGGTCCTCGTTGTCCCGAACCTTGGCGGAAACAGCGGCGGCTGCGGAGGCCTCCGCGCTGCCCCGGCTCCCGACGCCGCCGCTGACCGCCGCCGCGCCGCACAGCGCAACCCGCGCGCAGGCGGCGGCCGCAACGCGCTTTCGTGTCACCCGCGCAGTCAAAATAAACACCAGCGCCACGCTCCTTTCCTGCCCTACCATATGCGCCCGGGGCCGGGGATATGCCGCCGGGGCGTTCGACGGGAGGGGAATTGCCATAGAACGGTTGGACAAGCTGCTCTCCGGCACGGGCCGGTGGACGCGCAAACAGGTCAAAGAGCTGATTCGAACGGGCCGGGTGACGGTGGACGGCGTCCCCGCCGCCAGGCCGGAGCAGCCCTGTTCCCCCGCCGCCCGCGTCCAGGTGGACGTCCCCCTCGGCCCCGTCTATATCATGCTCCACAAGCCCGCCGGACTGCTGTCCGCCACGGAGGACGCCCGGCAGGAAACCGTGCTGGAGCTGCTGCCGGAGTATCTGCGCCGGGCGGGGCTGTTTCCCGTGGGCCGTCTGGACAAGGACACCGAGGGCCTGCTGCTGCTGACCAACGACGGGGCGCTGGCCCACCGGCTGCTCTCCCCCAGGGCCCATGTGGACAAGGTCTATTTTGTCCGGGCGGACGGCCCTCTGAGCCGGGAGGACGCGCTGGCCTTTGCCGCCGGCCTGACGCTGGAGGACGGCACGGTTTGCAAGAGCGCCGTGCTGGAGCCGCTGGAGACGTCCGGCGAGGCCCTGATCACCATTCGGGAGGGAAAGTACCACCAGATTAAGCGGATGCTGGCCCAGCGGGGCAGGCGCGTAGAATACCTGAAGCGGCTGTCCATGGGGCCGCTGGATCTGGATCCGGCCCTGGTACCCGGCCAGTGGCGGTTTTTAACACCCCAGGAGCAAAAGCTGCTGGAATATCTGCTAACGGCAACGCAGACTGCGGTTGGCGGCCCGTCAAAAAAGTTTTCTGTTTTGTAACATCATGTTGCAGACAGGCCCGCCCGGCGGGGGTATAATAAAGTCAGTGATGGGCGGCAGCCCGTCAAAATATATCATCATAAGGAGAAATGCAAAATGATTATCGATGTCAACATGCACCATCTCCCTGAAAACCTGTTCGACGACGAAAAGATTCTGGACGGCTTTTTGTCCACCGCCCCCCGCGGCTTTGGCGAGGTCGCTTACATGGGCATGACCGAGAAGGGCCAGCGCCAGATCATTCTGGAGAAGCCCAAGGGCTACCAGAACCTGAACTATGTAGAGGGCGACTACAACCTGGAGTCCAAGCTGAAGGCTATGGACGACGCCGGCGTGGACATCGGCGTGCTGCGCGTACCCGTGTGGCAGGAGTGGCTGCGCCTGGACACCTGCAAGATTGTCAACGACAACGCCTATGATATGTGCAAGCGGTCCAACGGCCGGCTGTACGCCAACGCCTGCGTTCCCCCCTGGGGCGGCAAGGAGAACATCAAGGAGCTGGAGCGCTGCATCAAGGAACTGGGCATGGTCGGCGTGCAGGTGGCCTGCCACTACGGCCAGCTGTACCTGGACGATGAGGTGTTCCGCCCCTACCTGAAGACCATCGAGAAGCTGGGCGTGCCCCTGGTGGTGCACCACACCCCCGGCCCCGTCCACTGGGAGAGCCTGTATGAGTTCACCAACCTGCGCCGCGAGCTGGGCCGCGTGACCGACCAGGCCACCGCCGTGGGCCGCGAGCTGTTCAGCCATATGTTCGACGACCTGCCCGAGCTGAAGGTGATTCACACCATGTTCGGCGGCAACTGGTTCGCCAACTACAACCTGCTGACCCCCCACAAGTCCAAGAAGGCCGAGGCCATGGATCGCCTGGATCTGAGCGAGGGCGACAAGATCCGCGGCTACCTGAAGAACAACCTGTTCTTCGACACCACCCACCCCGCCTCCTGGGGCAAGGAGCAGGTGGAGTGCGCCATCAAGGTCTGCGGCGCCGACCACATCCTGTTCTCCTCCTCCTTCCCCGTGTTCTACAACTGGATGAGCGACGGCGTGGAGTTCATGAAGGGCCTGGATATCTCCGACGAGGATCGGGAGCTGGTCATGAGCGGCAACGCCATCCGGCTGTTCGGCCTGAAGGTGTAATTCAAAAAATACCTCACTCCTTCGGCGCGGGGCCGCTTCGGCGGTTCCGCGCCCCTTTCCAAATTGCAGCGGCCTGCGGCGGAATCCCGCCGCAGGCCGCTTTGTGCGGCACCGCCTCAGCGCTGTTCAAATGAGATTGCTTGGAATAAAGCAGTTATTCGCGTCGATTGGGATTGGTTCCTCGCACATACAGATAATCCCGCCGGTTCCGCGGTTCAGGGAAGCCTTGTCAATCACGCTGTATTTCTTAATTTCCCTGCGGTCGGGCGCGGCGCTTTTTTTGATTTCCAGTGGATGGATTACATCATTTTCCTCAACAAAGACATCGATTTCCTTTGCGTTGGAATCCCGGAAATAGGTGAGATTCACCTTTGACCTTGCGTAAGCATAGTTTTTCACAAGCTCCATCACCACATAGTTTTCATAGTAATGACCGCTTGCCGCGCCGTTTCGCAGGGTGTCCGGCGTCAGCCACTTGGAGAGGTACGCACACAGCCCCGTATCGCAAAAATACAATTTCGGAGTTTTGCTGAGCCGCTTCAGCGCATTGTTAGAGTACGGCGCGAGCAGGTAGACGATGTGCAGGCCCACGAGCACCTTGAGCCATTCCTTTGCCGTAGACGGGGCAATATCGGCGGATTCCGCAAGGGTTGTATAATTCACCTGCTCTGAAACAAGAGAAGCGCATCCGACAAGGAATTTACGGAACCGCACCGCGTCGGTAATCCCTCCCGTTTCGGTCACATCCCGCATCAGATGGGTGTCGATATAGGAATTGAAATACTCCTGCCGAAGCTCGTCCTCCACACCCTGCACCTGCGGCATACCGCCCTCCCAAATGTGATGAAACACCTGAAGCACGTCGTTCCTGGGAAGCTTTTTCTGTCTTGCCTGCAAGGCGGCAAACGAAAAATTCAAATCCGCGTCGAATACCAGCCCGGCTTTTTCCCTGGCGGACAGGCTGTACAGCTCCAGGATGCCAATCCTGCCGGCAAGCGTCTCCCGGACATTCTTCATCATCTGGTATTGCTGGGATCCGGTGAGCCAGATAAGCCCCTTTTCCTCGCTCTCGTCACAGATTATCTTGATTTGTTCAAACAGCTCCGGCGCTTTCTGCACCTCGTCAATGAGGATCGGCGGCCTGTAGGTCTGAAAAAACAACACGGGGTCGGTCTGCGCAAGCTCCCTTGCCATCATATTGTCCATTGTGACATAGGTTCTCTCACGCCCGGCCAAATGCTTTAACATGGTTGTTTTTCCAACCTGCCTTGCTCCCGTGACAAGTAGGACTTTGAAAAAATCATTGAGTCTTAAAAATTTTCGTTCAAGTTCCCGCGTAATATATTCCATAATGCGCCTCCGTTTTATGAAAATCCGTGGTCAATCGTATTTTATCATAATTTTTTACTTTGTCAAGAGAGGTATCCATATCATAGTCCGTCGTTTTTTTGGAAAAACCGCGCCTATCCCCTTGCAATCGGTGGGGAAATCGTGTAAAATAACATTGGCGCAGCGCGGCCCCGCAACGCCGCCCGCGCCGAAGGAAAAAACAAACCTGTTTGGAGGATGGATGACATGGGTACTATTACTGCCGGGGAATTCAGAAACGGAAAGACCTTTGAGTACGAGGGAAAAATCATGCAGGTCGTGGAGTTTCAGCACGTCAAGCCCGGCAAGGGCGCGGCCTTTGTGCGCACCAAGATGAAAAATATCATCACCGGCGGCGTCACGGAAACCTCCTTCAACCCCACCGCGAAGTTTGAGGAGGCCTTTATCGACCGCATCGACGTGCAGTACAGCTACAGCGACGGGGATTTGTACTATTTCATGGATCAGGAGACCTTCGACATGACCCCCATCGCCGCAGCGGATCTGCCGAAGAACTTCAAGTTTGTCAAGGAAAACGATATGTGCAAGCTGCTGTCCTACAAGGGCAAGGTGTTCAGCGTGGAGATCCCCACCTTTGTGGAGCTGGAGGTGTCTGACACAGAGCCGGGCGTCCGGGGGGACACGGCCACCAACGTCACCAAGCCCGCCACCCTGGAGACCGGCGCGGAGATCAAGGTTCCCCTGTTCATCAACACCGGGGACAAAATCCGCATCGACACCCGCACCGGCGAATACCTGGAACGCTGCAAGGGATAAGGAGGATTTTATTATGACAATCTCTGAAAAAGTAGCCTACGCCAAGGGCCTGTTCGAAGGCATGGAGCTGGACGGCCAGGACGCCAGGCTGGCCAAGCTGCTGACCGCCGTTATCGACATTCTGGAGCAGGTCGGCCTGTCCATCGAGGACATGGAGGAGGAAATCGAGCTGCTCAACGACGGCATCGATGCCGTGTCCGATGACCTGGCCGACGTGGAGGAGGTCATCTTCGGCGAGGACGGCGAGTTTGACGACGACGAGGACGGCGACTTCTTTGAGATCGAGTGCCCCAACTGCCAGGAGAGCCTGGTCATCGACAGCGACGTGCTGGAGGCCGGCTCCATCCAATGCCCCAGCTGCAAAGAGACCTTCGCCATCGACCTGTCCGATGAGGAGGACGATGAGGACGAGGAGGAGTAATTCCCCTCCGTACTTAAGGCAACACCGCACAGAGTGGACTGCGGCGCCTTGCGGCAAATTTTCGCCAGAACTGCGTTGCAAAGGTTTGAAATACACAAAGTATTCCTGCACTTTTTGCGCGGGGCTGTGCCTATCGGCCATCGCCCCCTGCATTTGCGC